>JALVJO010000027.1 GCA_027028245.1 Deltaproteobacteria bacterium | reverse complement strand
TCTTCAATTGCCTCTGCCAGTTTTTCAAGTTCTTCGGTGGATTCCAAAAGATGATCCACAGATCCTGCAAGCTGGCCGGAGGAATGGGAAATATTTTTGGTTACTGTGCTGCCCTTTTCTACTGTATCCAGAAGATTTTCAAGGGATTCAGCACTTTTGGATGCCAATTTCATACCCTGCTTCACGTTTTCCGTACTTTCTCCAATAAGGTTTTCGATCTCCTTGGTGGATTCAGCCGTCCTGTCTGCCAGCTTTCTGATTTCTTCGGCAACTACGGCGAAACCCCGTCCATGTTCACCTGCCCTGGCAGCCTCGATTGCTGCGTTCAGAGCCAGGAGGTTTGTCTGTTCGGCAATGTCTGAAATGAGATAGACGATTTCCTTGACCTGTTCGGAACTGGACGCGATGGCAGACATACCTTCCAGGGTCTGTTTCATGGCCCTGCGTCCTTCTTCTGCACTTTGAAGTGTTTCATTGGCCTGCTGGGCAGCCCTTTGTGATTCAGATGCCATGTCCTGGAGTTTGCGCGCCATTTCCTTCAGGTTGTCTGCTGTCCTGACTGCTGCCTCAGCCTGTGCCACAGCCCTGGCCTGAACCTGTTTTGCAGTTGCGCCCATTTCCACTACTGTACCGGCAGTCTGCTCAGCGCCTTCCTTGTTCTTGTTGGAAAATTCATTGATATGCTCAGACGTCTGGGCCATATCCTGGATAATTCTGGCTGCATCCCTGGCAAGCTGTGCCGAGGATTCGGCATGGGATGCCACCTCAGATGCAGTCTGGCCCATCAATGATATGCGCTTTTGGACTTCGTCAGAATTCTTTGCCTGTTTTTTTGCATTTTCTGTAATGTTTGCGGCAATCTTGTATATATTGTCACTGGACTGTACGAATTTGGAAGTTGTCTGCATCACTCCCTTGAAGGTATTTTGAAGACTTTCCAGAAAGGTGTTGACAGCCATGGCCATCTGGCCGATTTCATCCCTGCTTTTTACTTCCAGCCGCTGGGTCAGATCAAAGTTTTCTGCAGTCTTTCTCATGAGTTCTGCCGTAGCCACGACAGGTTTGATGACGTTCCTGTTCAGGAGGTAGGTCATAAGGACCAGCAGGAAAAATATTGCCGCGTTGCCCACAAGTGCCTGCATGGTTACCTTGGAAAGATTGGCAGTAAGGGCGGCTTCCGGTTCCATGACAACTGCCGCCCAGTTATTCCGAAGGACGTTGCTTTTCTTGTGGATCATGAAAACTCCGGCCACCTGCAGACCCTGGTGGGCGCTTTCCAGCTCAAGGACACCGGAAGACATCTTGTTCGGCTGCCATGACGGGAGCTTGGTATTTACCCTCCCCGGATCCTTATGAATGATGACTGCTCCGTTTTGATCAATGACAAATGTTTCTTTTTTGACGTCGCCGAAGGAAAAATTGGCACCTCCAATAATGCCCGAGAGTGAATGCCAGTTAAGAAAGCCGGCGACTGCTCCGACAATCCTGTCATGGTCGACTATTGGAGAAACAAGATAGATATACCAGGGGGATTTGAAGACGCCGCTCAAACCCAGGGGCCTCTGAATCGGGCCGGCTATGGAAACCTGGTCGGCCTGCTTGGGTATGACCAGGATGGAACTGCCTAGTTTCCTGCCCAGTGCCTTTTCACTGCTGGAAGAAAGGACCTTGCCGGAGGTGTCCAGGACCATGATATTGTCATAATAACCATACTGTTTGACCATGTTGGTCAGAAACGAATCAGTTCCTCCCTGTCCGCCGCCGATATTGACAGCAAGCTTTATAAGATCGAGATGAGAAAGGGTTCTTATGTCATTGACCCGGCTTTCCATGAATATGTTAAGGTTTTGTGCAAGGGAGTCTGCCTCGCTCAGCAGCTGGCGTTTACCTTCTTCCCTGAGGCTGAACTGCTGGTAAAAATAGAAGTAACCCTGCACACCGACGGCCAGGCCGACAATTACTGCAATCAATACGAAAAGTTTTCTCTGGAGGCTCCAGTTTTTGAGACTGCTGGTATCAATGCTTCCGCCTTTATATTTCATGAATTCAAACCTCCCTGAAAAATCACTTGAAACTCCTTGGAATGTTAATATCTAATCCTTTAATCACCCTGATACCGCATTGTCGTCCGCATGATCCAAAGACCCTGCTGATTTCAGGTATTCTACAATCAGTTTTGCATCAAGAAGCGGCACAGAGCCAGAATCGGAAACCATGATGGAGCAGGAAACAAGGTTTTTGAGACGATCATCAACCCCGGTCATGCTTCCAAGGTCGTAGGCTTGAATGTCTTCTATGCCCCTGACATGTCCCACTGCGACGCCTATTGTATCTTCCCTCGATTGTAGGAGAAGTATGCTGGCGGCTGCGTTTTCATCATGAGAATCATCACTTGAACCGCCATGCCAGCCCTTGGACAAGACCGGGATTACTTCTCCCCGGACACTGATTATGCCTGCAATCCTGGGGCTCGAATTTGGAAGGGGGGCAATTCGTTCGGCACGAACCACCTCTTTGATTCGATTGAGCTCTGCAGCCCAGGTGGAGGGACCTGCTTCAAAAACCAGAGCCTTGCCCAGGATGTTTTTGGCCTTTTTCATGCTGGAAAGTTCCATGTGTATTTTTTGCACTGGTCCCGCAGCGTTTACGCGGGAATCAAGTGCTCTTTATTTCTTTTCGGAAGCAGGATTAAGAACTTGAAACCGTCAAGATGATTTGTTTTGGAATGGATAAACCCCAAGGGGCGTATAGACGGGGCCTGAAGGAGTCAGAACGCTTTTGTAGAGGCACAGCCTGTCAATTGCACTCTTGGAAGAGGGCAGGTCTGTTTTCAGAAAACGCGCAAGGCTTTTGGAAGAAGGCGGTCTTCCCTTTATCCTCCCAACAGTTATGTGCGGAATAAAGAGACGTTTTTCCTTTGGAAAGCCCTGGAGAAAAAGTGTTTCTTCAACCAGGTTTTGAACCCCGGCAAGGGAATCTGCAGGGCCCTTCAGCCCGATCCACAACACCCGGGGCCGTCTAAGGTCTGGAAACACGCCAGGACGATCCAGCTCGAGAGTGAAAGGTTCCAAGTCAGAACACAATTGCTTTACAGCTGATGAAACATCCTTTACCTGGGAAGAAGGGATATCACCAAGAAATTTGATGGTCAGGTGTATATTGGACTCCTTGACCCATCTGACGCTTCTGCCAAGGTAACGCCAGTTGCGCACTGCATTGCCGATGGCTGCTCTTGCATCATGAGACAGGTTTATAGCCAGGAAGCTTCGAACCATAGGTGATATATCTCCTGAGCCAGTCAAGGGCAGTTTCAACAGTCAAGACCCTGATTTCTCTCCTGCTGCCCGGGAAATGAAACCTGTGTACAAGGTATTCATCCCCCACGCCGATGGCTATAAAGACCGTGCCCACTGGTTTTTCCTTTGTGCCGCCTCCAGGTCCGGCTATACCTGTAATGGCAACTGCACAATCCGTGGCTGAAATCTGCTGTACACCCCTGACCATTTCCAGGGCTGTCTGGCTGCTGACAGCCCCGAAATCCCGGAGTGTTTTTTCAGACACGCCCAGGTTCTGCTTCTTGGCCCTGTTGCTGTATGTAACCACTGATCTGTCGAACCATTCGGAACTTCCGGGAACAGAAGTGACGGTTGCACCAAGAAGTCCCCCGGTACAGGACTCGGCTGCCGACAGGTTCATCTGGTTCTTTTTGAGCTCCTCTCCAAGTGTAGCCTGCAGGCTGCCGTCGCTGTGTTCCGACACGATGAAATGACTGAATTCCTTCCGTACCAGGGAAGCAGTCTGGTTGATAACCTGTTCTGCCCTTTGGCGGGATGTCTTGGACACGGTCAGGCTGACGTGTACTTCCGGGAAAACCGGATAATATCCTATCTTGACAGAGGAATCCAATCCGTCCATTGCTTCGAGCCTTTTGTTGATGCTTGTTTCTGACAGGCCGAAAAGCTTGAAAATTTTTTGAAGAACCACGGGCCTTTTCGGATCCATGGAGTTCAGCATGGGTACTATCTTTTTCACTATGTGGTTCTCCAGCTGCTCAGGTACCCCAGGCAGGAAAAACAGGTAAACACCATGGAATTTAAGCCAGTATCCTGCAGAGCAGCTGTCAGGCTCGAGAACCGTTGCACCCTTGGGAAGCAGGGAAAGTTTCTGCTTGAAGTGCTCGGAGGCCGTATGGCCGAAATGTCTTTCAGCGTTTCTGATCTGTCTTACAACCTGTTCGTTTTCTACCAGGGGCAGTGCAAGGGCTTCGGCAACTGCCTCGTTGGTAATGTCATCGGTGGTAGGGCCCAGGCCCCCGCTGATCAAGACAAACTGGGACGATTTTAATGCATCGGAAAGGCATTCCTTGATGTCGCCGGCATTGTCGCCCACCACTGTAATTCTGGTTACCTGGTGGCCGGCGGAAAAAAGCCTTGCAGCTGCGAAACCGCTGGTGGTATTCAGGACCCTTCCTGATATAAGTTCGTCCCCTATTGCTATTATTTGTCCGATCATCAGAACAAGAAACTCCCCGCTCTCCAGATAAGGTTGGCATAAAGACCAGCCATTACATCGTCCATCATTATGCCCGCACCGCCGGGAAACATATCCTCCATATTTTTTACAGGAAAAGGCTTCCAGATGTCAAACAACCTGAACAGAAAAAAGAGTGCGGCAAAGGAAGGCCAGCTGGGATCTATCAGCCAAAGGGAAACAGCCATGCCTGCTACCTCGTCTATAACCACGATGGGAGGGTCCTTTTGGCCAAGTGCCTTTTCAGTTATTCCGCTTGTCCATATACCCAAGATCACCAGCACTAAAATTGTCAAAAAGGAACAAACAGGGCTTAGGAAGCTCAGAAACCAGCCAACAAGCAGCCCGACAGCTGCTCCGGCTGTTCCCGGCGCACCAGGGCAATAGCCCGCTCCAAGGCCTGTTGAAACGGCCAGGCTGAATTTCTGAAGAGTGTTCAAGGTCTTTTCCATCCTGCCCCGGCCTTGACTGCCTCTGAATAGACCATCCGTAAGGGAATGCCGAATCGGGCTGCAACGCGGCTGCACGAGTCGAATTCCGGAACTATTTCCTCCAGCCCGTCAGGACGAACAATCCGTTTTGCATCAATGGCTCCCCAGGAAGTCATGATGCTAACCTGTTCCCTGGCAAGCAGCCATCTTCGGCTGTGTCGAATCCTGACTCCGATGGAAGAGCTTTCCACCAGCAAACATTGGGCAAGCGCCCTTTCCTGGTGAGGACGGCACAAGAGCGTGAATTCAAAGCCGGAACGGTTTTTTTTCATGTGCACGCTGGTTATCCAGGCATCCAAGGCGCCTTCCTGGAATACTTTATCCAGGAGAGCGCCTAATTGTTCAGGTGTCATGTCGTCAATTACTGTGGAGATTTCCGAAACGGTATCGGCTTCGAAGTCCAAGATGCCCGGTTCTCCCATTATGGTTCTCAAGATATTGGGCATGGATTTCAACTCTCTTGCCCCTGCACCATATCCCGTTCTTATAATCTTCATCTCGGGTATAGGGCCGAAAGAATCAGATATCCGGCTGATAATGGCAGCTCCAGTCGGGGTTACGAGTTCAGCCTTTTCGTCCGCGGAATAAACAGGAATATTTTCCAGAAGCTCCAGTGCTGCAGGTGCAGGCAGGGGAATAGGGCCGTGGCCGGAATCTGTAAAACCTCTGGAAACCGGCAAGGGTGATGACAAGACCCTGGATACTGCCAGGGCTTTGAGAGCAAGAAGCACGCCGGTTATGTCTATCACCGTGTCGACTGCTCCTATCTCGTGGAAATGCACTTCATTTACACTGCAGCTGTGGATTTTGGCCTCGGCTTCTGCAATTCGTCTCAAGATATCCAGGCTGGACTTCCTGATATCTTCCGG
>JALVJO010000026.1 GCA_027028245.1 Deltaproteobacteria bacterium | reverse complement strand
CCCTCTGTGTCAATGTAAGTGAGACACCTACCCCTTGCGAAATTAGTGTAGGGCGGGTAGGAGTTCTCATATGAAAACAGTAAAGATACATTGTGACCCCATGTTGACCAAATCAGCGCCACCGGAGGATGGAATGGAAGGAGCCCGCAGGGCGACTGGAATTCCATCCTCCAGTGGCGGAGTCCAAGCTGCTGGCATCTTGTCACACCCGGATCCCGAGGTGCCTGAAAGTAAGCCTAGAAGGCGTTTTACTGCAGCATACAAACTGCGTATCCTGCGAGAATATGAATCGTGCACTGTTCCCGGCGAAATTGGAGCCCTGCTTCGCCGGGAAGGGCTCTATCATTCCAATATCAGCACTTGGCGAAAACAGCGTGACCAAGGGGCACTGCATGGACTGTCTCCTCGTAAACGTGGCAGGAAGCCTAAAAAAGTCAATCCGATGGCCAAAGAGGTCGCCCGGTTGCAACGGGAGGTCAAGCGGCTTTCTGAAAAACTTAAGCAGGCAGAAACCATCATCGAGGTTCAAAAAAAAATCTCGGATGTCCTGGGGATTCCCCAGGGCAACAACGAAGAGAAGAGCTAATGGACATTGTGGCTGAATTGGGTGAAACCGTGGGAACAAAAGCGGCATGCCGCGCCTTGGCTGTGCCACGGCCATCCTTCTACCGACATCGGACAAAGGCAACCCGTTCTGTTGACCCTGTCGCAGAGCGACCAGCTCCGCCATTAGCCCTATCTCCGGAAGAGCGGCAGGCCATCCTTGACGTGGCCCATGAAAAGCGCTTCTGGGATGCCACGCCGTACCAAATCTATGCAACTTTGCTGGATGAAGGTCGATATCTGGCCTCGATCCGGACGATTTACCGTGTCCTCGCCGCCAACCAAGAGGTCAGGGAGCGAAGAAAGCAGGTGACAAGGCCACGCTATCAGAAACCTGAACTGCTTGCTACCAAACCCAATGAGGTGTGGTCATGGGATATTACCAAGCTGAAAGGGCCAGCCAAGTGGACCTATTTCCAGCTCTATGTGATTATTGATATTTTTAGCAGATATGTCGTCGGCTGGATGGTTGCCCACAGGGAATCGGGCACCTTGGCAAAACGGTTAATCACAGAGACATGCAGAAAACAGCAGATCAGCAAAGAGCAACTTACTCTTCATGCGGACAGAGGCTCCAGCATGAAATCAAAGCTGGTTGCGCATTTGCTGGCCGACCTGGGAGTAACCAAAACTCACTCCAGGCCGCATGTCAGCAACGATAACCCCTATTCGGAGGCGCAGTTCAAGACTCTGAAGTATTCCCCCGGATTTCCTGATAGATTCGGGTCTATCCAGGATGCCAGAGCGTTCTGCCAAGGGTTCTTCACCTGGTACAACACTGTCCATAAGCATTCAGGAATTGGCCTTATGACCCCGGAGCATGTTCACTTCGGCTTGGCCCGCCAGATTCAGCAGCATCGGCAGACAGTTCTTGATTCGGCTTTCAAAGAGCATGAAAAACGGTTCAAGGGAAAGACACCCAAACCGTTCCCTCTGCCAAAGGCAGTGTGGATTAACAAACCAAAGGATAGCGATGTGCCGCTACTCTAATTTATGACTATAGGTGTCTCATTTTCATTGACACATTCCGATCTTGCTGACCAAACCTTTAATGACGAGCAGTTTGAACTCTTTATGGAACAGGATCGGCAAAGTAAATGGCAAGGCTAACAAGGGTGCATTACGCGTTTGTTCAAAACGAAATTTTTAGGATTTCTATGGCTCCTCATAGTCCATTCAACACAGCGTTGGTGGCAAAAAAAGATAGAATCAAGGTGGAACCAGTCAAAATAGGGGCCAAAATAATACCACATTGTGGACATTTTCTATTCTTGAACAAATGCGTAATGCACCCGGCTAACAATGGTATGCAGCTGACCCCAAGCAGCGCCGTTTTTTAAATAACCTCAAT
>JALVJO010000025.1 GCA_027028245.1 Deltaproteobacteria bacterium | reverse complement strand
CCTGGTTTCTACTATCGTGGAGACTTTATGCAGGTTGACGACAAGGGATTTGACGAGGGCGGCTGGAAGTGCTTTGTCAATTCCAAGTACGATCCCAACAGTGGCGAGTGGACCTGTATGAAGAAAAAATGTTATCAGATCATCTCTGAATAATTGACAGGGTGCCAATTAGATATTGGCAAATGTTCTGTATGTTAGTATAACTGACCAGGCACCGGTTCCTCGGTGCCTGGCATTTTTTTATCATTAAATTTGGTACAAGTGTCCCACGGTAATGTTCCCGACCACAAGAGTGCATTACCGTGGACCACTTGTACTTCATTGATTCAAGCTGCAATTAGCACGTGAAAAAATCTAAATAAAAAAGGAGCGGGGAGATGAGTGAAAGCATCTTAGTAATTGGCGGAGGCTTCAGTGGAATTACAGCCGCCGTCGAGGCCGCTGAAATGGGCTACGACGTGTACTTGGTAGAAAAGGAAAGCTATCTGGGCGGAAGAGTCGCTCAGCTTAACAAGTACTTTCCCAAGATCTGTCCGCCTACCTGCGGGCTCGAAATGAATTTCAGGAGGATCAAGACCAATCCTCGAATCACCTTTTACACCATGGCAGATGTGGAATCTGTCAGCGGCGGCCCTGGTGATTTCAATGTTTCAATTAAGGTCAGGCCCAGGGGAACAACACCCCAGTGCACCAACTGCAAGCCTGGAGAAGCCGCTGCCACTACTGAAATTCCCAACGAGTTCAACTTTGGAATGAACACCAGGAAGGCCCTGTATCTGCCACATCCAATGGCCTATCCGCACCAGTGTGTTCTGGATATGCAGAGCGTGGATACCTCGGAAATCGAGGCAATAAAGTCTGCCATGCCTGCAGGTCACGTAGACCCGTCTCAGGCAGAGGAAACAGTAAATCTAAACGTGGGCGCAATCATCATGGCCACAGGCTGGCAGCCTTATGATCCCAATAAAATAGATAACCTGAAGTTCGGAGAGTTTGAAAACGTCATCACCAATATGATGATGGAGCGGCTGGCATCTCCTTCCGGCCCGACAGAGGGCAAGATCCTGAGGCCTTCTGACAATGAAGAGCCCAAGACCGTAGGCTTCGTACAGTGTGCCGGGTCAAGGGATGAGAACCATCTGGGATTCTGTTCATATATCTGCTGTATGGCAACACTCAAGCAGATTACTTACCTGCGGGAACAGTCTCCCGACATCGAGGCCTATGTCTTTTATATAGATATTCGGTCTCCCGGCAGGAAATACGAGAATTTTTACAAGAAACTCAAGGAAGATGAAAAGGTCCACTTCATCAAGGGCAAGGTTGCTGATATTCAGCCCGGTTCAGCGCCCGGCACAGTAAAGCTTATTGCTGAGGACACCGTGGGCGGAGGCAAGACAGAACAAGAAGTTGACATGGCAGTACTAGCCACTGGAATGCAGCCCACAGGAGCAGAAACAAAGATCCCCGGCATAGAATATGACGATGACGGTTTTGTCGTGCCTAAAGACGGCATTATTCCATGCGGCTGTGCGATGCGGCCTATCGATGTCGTTTCATCAGCTCAGAGCGCAACAGCTGCAGCACTCAAGGCTGTTCATACACTTGTGAGGAGGGCAGGCTAATGTCAAAGAAGATAGGATTATACATATATACAGGAGACGGTATTGCTGATGCTGTAGATGTGGACAAGCTCATTGAGCTTGCGACAGGCGAACTCGGCGTAGCAGTGGCCAAGAAACATGATGACCTCTATTCTCCCGCCGGCTTCGATATGATCAAGGCCGATGTGGAAGCGGAAGAACTGAATGCCATTGCGGTAGCCGGCGTTTCCATCCGTTACAATTACGAAGGTCTGAATATCCCGGGCGTCTACGTGGAAAAGGTGGGCCTCAGGGAGATGGTGGCTTGGAGCCACCAGATTCCAGCAGACGCTGAAGACCCTGAAAAGGAAAAGGAACACGTCCAGGAGCTTGCCGAGGATTATATCCGCATGGCAGTCACCAGGTGCCAGAAGGCCGAGATTCCCGAGCCGGATAAAATGGAAGATGCCAATGAGGGCGTACTGGTAATCGGAGGTGGAGTTACTGGCCTGACAGCAGCCCTTGAGGCAGCGGAGGCGGGGAAAAACGTACTCCTTGTTGAAAAGGCTGAAGAACTTGGCGGGTTTGCTGCAAAGCTCAGGAAGCAGATACCCCTTGGACCAGATTATTCAGGCTTGATGGACCCGGTAGTCGATGAGCTCATCGGAAAGGTAAATGAGAATTCCAAAATTGAGGTCCATGTCAATACTGAAATAGCAAGGATCGGCGGTGTACCAGGTGCCTTCAGGGTGTCCCTGAAGGAGACAGGTACAAAGAGTGAATGGGACGCGCCTGTGCCTCTTACTGAGGAAGAAAAGCTGGATGAAAACGGCAACGAGCTCTCGGCAGATGATCAGAAAAAGCTCTATGATGAGAAAAACGAGGGCCGCCACGATTATATGGAGGAGGACCCGGATGCAAAGATAGTCGGCTCAGTGGTGCTGGCATCAGGGTGGAAGCCCTATGAGCCTGCTGAAGATGAGTTTGCTCATCTTGGCTGGGGAGATCCCAATGTAATTACCAACGTCCAATTCGAAGAGCTGGCCAAGGAAGGAAAGATCAAGAGGCCTTCTGATGGAAAGGAAGTTAAGTCAGTGGCCTTTGTCCTCAGCCCCGGAGGCAAGGACGATGATGCCGACTTTCCTTATGCAGGCGCAGTTACCAGCATGGTTGCCCTGAAGCATGCCAAGTATGTCAGGGAAGACCAGCCGGATGATGGCAAGGCCTACGTATTCTACCAGCACATGAGGTCGGTGGGAAAATACGAATATTTTTACAAAGGCCTCCAGGATGATCCAGGTATTTTTCTTACCAAGGGAGCGGTTACCGAAGTAAAACCCTCTGGAGACGGCCTGAACGTTACGGTTGAAAACACTATCCTCGGCGAGGATATCAACGTGGACGTTGACCTGGTCGTATTAGGTACCGGCATGGTGCCTACAACCAGGGATGAGGCTGTGGTCAACCTGGCCTACAGGCAGGGTCCGGCCTTTCGTGACCTTGATCTCTTTGGTGGGTACTGCGATTCCAACTTTATCTGTTTTCCCTATGAAACAAGGAGAACGGGTATTTACGCAGCAGGAGGCGTCAGAAGGTGCATGACCATCGAGGAATCCATCGAAGACGCCACAGGTGCCACCCTCAAGGCCATGCAGTCAGTTATAGCCGCAGAGGAGGGTCATGCGGTTCATCCTCGTACCTGGGATTTTGATTTCCCAGACTTCTATTTCCAGCGCTGTACCCAGTGTAAGCGCTGTACAGAGGAATGTCCCTTTGGTGCCCTTGATGACGACGAAAAGGGTACGCCGAAACCCAATCCCACCAGGTGCCGCCGCTGTGGAACCTGTATGGGGGCATGTCCGGAACGTATCATCGGTTTCAAGGACTACAACATCGATGTTGTCGGCTCCATGATCAAGGCCATTGAGGTCCCAGATGATGATGATGACAAACTCAGGATGGTCTGCTTTGTCTGCGAAAATGATGCCTATCCTGCCCTGGAAAATGCAGCCAGGAAGGGCTTGTCATGGTCGCCTCTGGTAAGGATTATTCCAGTGCGTTGCCTTGGGTCGGTGAATGTGTCCTGGATCAAGGATGCCATGTCAAGCGGTCTTGACGGTGCCCTGCTCCTTGGGTGCAAGTTTGGAGATGAGTACCAGTGTCACTTTGTAAAGGGCAGCGAGCTTGCCAACAGGCGTATGGATAATGTTGCTGAATCACTCAATTCTCTGGGAATGGAACCTGAAAGGGTGAGACTGGTCGAAATAGCCATAGACGAGTACGACAAAGTACCCGAAATAATAAATTCATTCGTAGATGATGTTCTTGAGATGGGACCCAATCCCTTCAAAGGCTGGTAGGAGGTACCTGAAATGGCTGAAACAAAAAAGATACAGCCGGATTTATCGTTCATTAGGGGGGTTATGGCAGCAGGCGGTGACACTGTCAATAAGTGTTACCAATGTGCTACCTGTTCAGTAGTTTGTCCTCTTTCCACCGAGGACAGTCCTTTTCCAAGGAAGGAGATGCTGTGGGCACAGTGGGGACTTGCCGACAAGATCGCAGGTGATGCCGATGTATGGCTCTGCCATCAGTGCGGTGACTGCTCAGCATATTGCCCGAGGGATGCCAAGCCGGGCGATGTTTTGGGAGCCATTCGCATAAATGCCATTAAGCACTATGCCGAACCAAAGGCCCTTGCAGACCTTCTTTCCAATACCGCCGGCGTACTGGGCACTGTTATTGCTGCATTCGTTGTCTGGTATATCGTGGCCTTTCTATGGTCACTTCACACAGGGATAAAGTTCCCGTTCCCGGATGGAGAGGTTAATTACCATCACTATTTCACCTTTATACCCATTGACATAGTAGTGCTTCCCATTGTGGGCTTAGTGGTCTGGGCATCATACAAGGGTGTGACCAATTTCTGGGCTGATATCAGCAAGGGCTCAGGGATCGTTTCCTACACGGGCACAGGGCCTCATCCGCCTCTTGGGATCCTCTTTACGAAATACGGGATACCCGCATTTCAGGAAATACTTTCCCACAAGCGTTTCGAAGAGTGCGGCCAGACGGCTGAAAGGGCCAAGGGACACAAGCTCCTTCTGTGGTCGTTCATTATGCTCTTCATCGTGACCACGGTTGTTTTCATCTTGAACGATATCATTTATGTGCCCTTTCTCCATGAAGAATTCACTCCCATGCCCCAGTGGAATCCCATAAAGATATTTGCCAATATTGCAGCCATAATGCTGGTGGTCGGCGCATGGCTTATAATCAAGATGAGAAAGCAGAAGACCGCCGAGGGTGTGCTCAAGAGTTCCGAGCAGGACTGGATCCTGGTGTGGCTGATCTTCTCAGTGGGTGCAACAGGTATTGCCGCAGAGCTTTTCAGGCTCATGAATATCGGCGGCATTGCCTACCCCACCTATATTCTTCACCTTGCCACAGTAGTTACCCTCTTCCTGGCGGTTCCCTACAGCAAGTTTGCTCACCTGCTTTACAGGACTACTGCCTATGTTTATCAGAGGTATGAGGATGACATGAAGGCAGGCAAGGCAGGCTTTGGATTGGAAGTTCCGGTAAATCCGGTGGGGCCGCCTCCAGCAGAAGAAGAGAAGACTGAAGAGTCTGAGGAGCCAAAGGAAGAAAAGTCCTAGTTCTTCAGCTCTTTAATACCAATTAGAGCCGGGGCCTTTTTAAGGCCCCATTTTTTTGAGCAGAAAAAGTACTTGCAATTTCCATTTTACATACTATTATTTTCTGCTCAGCTTGGGCTGGCGTAGCTCAATTGGTAGAGCAGCTGATTTGTAATCAGCAGGTTGCGGGTTCGAGTCCCATCGCCAGCTCCATGAAAACGCAGTGGAGAGGTACCCGAGTGGCCAAAGGGGACAGACTGTAAATCTGTTGGCGATGCCTTCGGAGGTTCGAATCCTCCCCTCTCCACCATCATAATTTTTCTAAAGGGTTATTTGGTAAAACCAGCCTGACAGAACAGATCTGTCGGCCAGGTATTTTTTTGTAATGCTGCGGGAATAGCTCAATTGGCTAGAGCATCAGCCTTCCAAGCTGAGGGTTGCGGGTTCGAGTCCCGTTTCCCGCTCCAGAATTCCTGCCCACGTAGCTCAGTCGGTAGAGCACTTCCTTGGTAAGGAAGAGGTCACCGGTTCAATCCCGGTCGTGGGCTCCACATAGGGCACAATAAATATCCGGTTTTTACCTAGATTCAAATATTTGAGGAGCAGCATATCATGAGCAAGGAGAAATTTGAGCGGACCAAGCCGCACGTAAACGTGGGGACCATAGGTCACATAGACCATGGCAAGACGACCTTGACTGCAGCCATTACCAGGGTTTTGGCCCTGAAGGGCTG
>JALVJO010000024.1 GCA_027028245.1 Deltaproteobacteria bacterium | reverse complement strand
CCCCCAGTCCATTTCGCTACCTTAGGTAGTAGCTCAAATCATCCACCATGGGATGGCTAAGCAATCTTCAGAAAGGGGTGTGGGCTTTGGAATAGAACATATCAGCAGTCCTTTATGAAAATTCTCATGGGGGAAGTGATTCTTCAGAGCGGCAAATCCCCTGATATCTTTCCTGTTGGGGTTTGTTTTGGCCTTGATTTCTATGGGGAACAACTCACCATCAAATTCTAAGATGAGATCCACTTCGGCTCCCGAATAGGCACGAAAGTGATAAAGATTGGGTACCATGGGCAACCGCTGGAGGTTTTTCAGAATTTCCATAAAAACATAGGTTTCAAAAAGCCTGCCTTTCATAGGATGACTGCCAATTACCTCTGGGGCTGATATTTTCTGTAAATAGCAGATGAAACCGGTGTCGGTAAAAAAACCTTTCTTTTTGCCGGCAATTTTTTTAACAGGATTTCTCGAAAAGGCCGGGATAGAGGTCCACTGAAATGTTGCCTCTGCTATCTCTGTCCAGGCCATGGCTGTTTTTCTGCTTATGCCAAGTTCTCTTCCAAGCTGATTGAAATTTATTTCCTGTGCAGTCAAGGCTGCTAAAAGTCCAATGAAGCTGCCGTAGGTTTGAAGAGAACCTATGTTTGCTACTGTTCTCACATCCCTTTCTATGTACGTCTGCAAGTAAGAGTGCCAGAAGTGAGGGATCAGGTTGTCCGGCAGTTCCATGATTTTGGGATAAGTGCCCCTCCAGATCCAATGGAAGACTGGTTCGGAATCATTGGCAGAATGGGTCTGAATGTCTGTTTTTGGAGAGGAGAGCCATTTCTCCAGGAATCCATGGGATAGGTCTTCCCTTATTTCCCTGTGCGCCATGGGTAGAAGCTGAATGATGGCCACCCTTCCTGCCAGAGATTCTGAAATATTTTTCAGGACAGAAAGATTTTGTGAGCCACTCAATATAAATAAACTATTTTTTCCCTCTTGATCTATTCTACGCTTGAGTGCACCGAGGAGCTCGGGTGCATACTGTACCTCGTCGAGGAAGGCGGGAGTCGAGATGTTTTGAAGAAAAAAATCTGGATCTTCGCGGGCTCCCCCTACATCAACAACAGGATCAAATGTAGTGACAGAAATTTGGTCCTTGAATAGGTTCTCCACAAGGGTCGTTTTCCCTACCTGCCTGGCACCTACCACTGCAACGGCCGGAAAGTGCTGGAAGAGCTCCGCTACCTTTTGTTCAACAAGCCTGTGTCTATACCTCATAATGTCATATTTCCTATAATCTAGGCATATGTAGTATCAAAATTAGAGGAAAAGTGCAATTGTCGTGCATACAGGGGAAGGACACTGTTGGTGAATTTAGAACTATTTATTGCAATAACATGAAATATTCTCAATACAAAATAAAATTAAAAGGAGCTGACAATGTTTTGGCTTATATATTGCTTTATAATCTGAAAATTTCAATATAAGGAGGTTGTGTTATGGGCGTTATTTTAAAAAGGATGAAGGTGTTGCAAATCATGATGGCGGTCTGTCTGCTTGCAGCACTATCAGTAGGGCCAGTTACGGCATCGGGCAAGATTAATATCAATACTGCCACTGTGGAAGAGCTGCAGACCCTTCCTGAAATCGGGCCAAAAACCGCGGATGCCATAGTCAAGTATAGGGAAAAGCATCCATTCAAGAGTGTCGATGAACTTATTGAAGTCAAGGGAATAGGAGAGAAAACCCTTGAAAAACTGAAACCGCTGGTCACTGTAGGGAAGAAGACAAAGAAGGCAGACAAGAAGACGGATTCAAAAAAATAACAACGTAAGCGCAAAAAGTTTTTTGAGCAGGGCTTGTCCCTGCTTTTTTTATGTCAAAATGGTGAATACCTAATTGAAATTTTGAAACTGGACAGGCTGACAAGTTAGAAAAGCGACGAAACGATCATTAAAGTGATCGGACGCGTACCAAAGACGTACCAAAC
>JALVJO010000023.1 GCA_027028245.1 Deltaproteobacteria bacterium | reverse complement strand
CATGCTCTACCTGAGTCAGGTATATAGATGCCTTTTTCCGAAAATCCGTGAATGTTACTGTTTTCATAACAGACCCCCTAAGTGTACATTTAAGTGTACACTGAAGGAGGTGTGCCGTCAAAATATTTTTGACAGACTTAGGCAGGGCTGGGCCATTGTCAATACAGCTCGGTGGCGCGTTTTTGTCCTTGCTCAACTGAACCTGTTGAAGGAAGCATTCCCCTTTTGTCCCCCATTTGTGCCACAGGCAGGGAAGGTGTGTTTCTTGAAAGGTTTCACCACAAGGAAGCCAACTTCAGCCGCAGTCAGACCGCTGAAATTGGTGATGTCTGTATCCGGGAAGGATTTGAAATCTACACAGCGGCTTGGTGAACCTTGAAAGAAATACACCTTCCCTGCCTTTCTTCGTCCAGGGAGAAACCAGGAACGCCCCCTTTGACTTCCACTGCCGTTCTAACTAATGAGGGGTTTCTGAAATAGACCAAATTTATAAAATGCAGGCCATTTTCCGAAAAATTAAAAAGAGCACCTTTTAAGTGCAGGAAATCTTGGGCACCTTGACACATGGGAGACTTTTTTGACAGACCTATCTGTCAGGGCCTGCCTCGTACCGGCAACTGCCTGGATAAATCCATCAAGGCATCAAACTTCATAAAACATTTTGGATTTTGAGAGCTTTTTATAGTGCATTTGGGTGGACAATTTGAAATGATGCGGGGGAATAAATGGCAAAATATCTATTATGCATAGCATTGTTTCTTTTACCTTGCAGCACCTCCATTGCTGCTGATTATTCTGGTCTGTGGTGGGACAGCACAATGTCCGGCCAGGGCTTTTCAATAATTCAGGATGGCAGCTCCATTTATGGTGCCTGGTATCTCTACGATGAAGAAGGCCAGCCTATGTGGCTCGTCTTTAACGGAACTCTTTCCGGCAACTCCGTTTCGTCAGACCTCCTTCGTTATGTTGGCCCTGCATTTGATGGAGAATGGGATCAAACCAGGCTTCAAAGCACCGACGTGGGTTCCATTTCCATCACGTTCTCAGGTTTGGAAAGTGCAGCTGTCAACTATCAACTATATGAAAGGAGCGGATCCCTGCAGCTTGAACCTTTTGCAAATGACTCAGCTGTCTTGTATTGGGATCCTTCCAAACCGGGCCAGGGAGTTGGAATATTTACTGAAGGCAGCAGCAGTTACGGAGTCTGGTACCTTTATGATAAGGCTGGCCGAGATTTGTGGGTGACCATGCCATCTGTTTACCTGGACGGCAGCCAGAAAAGTGAATTGCTCCATTTCAGAGGGCCGAGGCAGGGCTCTCCTTGGAATACTGAGTTAGTAAAATCAGTACGTTTTGGAAATGTAATATTTGAAAAGACGGGAAATTCTACGGTTTCTATGGACTATCAAATGCCTTTTGCCACCGGTATCCTGAATCTGGTGCCTTTTGGTGCCTCTGACATATCCGATTCAAATGATATGGACGATTCTCAAAGGGGAGAAAATCAGTCGGCAGAAGAACAGGGCACAGATAGTCCAACTCCAGGCACCGACTCCGAAGCGGTTCTGGTGAGCATATCGGCTTATGTTGATTTCAGCCGGGACGGCGGGTTGGGAGACTGCGGACAGGAACCCTGGCTTGCTGATGACTGTACAAACAGTAAGGACTGGTGGGGAATAGATTGTTATCTGGTGATGCACATTGCTGCCATAGCCATAAAGGACGGCGACAACAGGTGGGTAATTACAAATCAAGAAGATATGATAAGCAGGTTCGGGTTTTCCAACGAACCCGCGTTCAGTGAACCCTCGTCGGTTTATTATGATGATTTGGAGCTTACCTATGTCACACCGCCCTGCATCGCCAATATCTCTGGAATTGATTTTGAACCTGGTGTATTGGGAACTGTAGAAAATGGTATTATTGATCTGACTTACCTTGGCGAACCACAGATAAGAGTCTGGGGCAGTTGCGGAC
>JALVJO010000022.1 GCA_027028245.1 Deltaproteobacteria bacterium | reverse complement strand
AGTGCCAGGTCATCTGCAAGGCTTGCCACCTTGTTGATCTTAACCCCAGGCGCAGGTGCGAATTCATACATGGTAACAACCGGCCCGGGGCATATCTCCACCACCTTTCCGGCCACTCCGAAATCCTGAAGTTTCTGCTCCAGGACCTTGGAGTTTTCTATGTAGGCCTGCCTGTCTATCTCGGTTTCTGTGTCAGGCGGTTCCTGCAAAAAGGACAGGGGCGGCTGTACGAACTCGCCCTTGACAGGTGTGATGTCGAAGTTCTGAGGTGGCTCTTCCTCTTCAGTCTTCCTTTTCCTGACCTTCAAAGGGGCATTTATGCGAAGGCCGGGCTCCTGTTTCTCTTCAGCATCGACTTCTTTTTTCCCGGATTTTTTTCCATCTGATGGAGACATATCCGAGGTCTTTTCCTCCTTTTTCCTGCGTCTTGACATGTTCTTAAGGGTGGAAAACAGTTCTGAAAAGGAAAAGGGGAAGGCAAGAAGGAACCCGGAAAAAAATAGTATGGAGCAGACCAGTAATGCACCTGAAAGACCGATCCATCCTGATATAAATGATCCGGCTACTGCCCCGATAATCCCTCCCTTGGTGGAAGGGATCTCTATAAGGCCAAGGAAAATACATGAACCAAGAAAGATAAGAATGAACCCGGATATAACCTGTGCAGTGGATCGTCTCCAGATCTTGCCGAAATCTCTTATGAAAACAGGCAGAAGTGCCCCTGTTGCAGCAGCAGCCACGAGCCAGGCACCAAGACCTGCCGCGGCAAAGAGAAAATCAGCAATATGGGCACCCACAGGGCCCATCCAGTTCTTTGTTTGGGTTAGGCCGAAGCTGTTGAGACTTGGGTCAGAAGGAGAATAGCTTATCAGTGCTGCAAGGAGGAAGATATCAAAGCCTGCCAGGATGATGCCGGCAATCTCCCTCAGGAAACCACCCTTCTTTTCTTCTTTTCCCTGGGAACTCAATGCGTCCTTTGGTTCAGTTATGGATGTATTTTTTATTTTCGGCATGGATCAAAATGGATGTACACGGACATTTTCTCTATGCCTCGGGGGCACAACTCAGAATATACCGCCTTTTCAATTGATTACCGTGAAAATAGTTCAAAGCTGAAAGCTCAAGGCAAAAGAAGGCATCCAACATCAAAGACTTTTTTAGCCATGGACCCACAAGGACCCACATAGACAATTTGGCAGCCCTGACAAGGGCCGCCAAATACCCCAGGCAATAGTTGCCTTCTTGGAGTTTTAGTCATGCCAAGTCGGGCATGACTAAAGGTATTTGTCCATGTGCGTCCATGTGTGTCCATGGCTAATCTATGTTTTTAAACCAGTTATACAATCTTTGAGCTTTGAGCTAACTTTCATGGTCAGGGCGTGACAACCCCCATGTCATGAAAGTTTAATCCGTATTTTGCTTAACCTTAACGAATTCATGGTTTTTTGTCGATGTTGAAAAGGAGGAACAAAAACAGAACCAAACTGGATATCTTTAAGGCCCTGTTTTTTTGTTGACAGAAAAACAAATTACAACTTAAAATATCAATGTTCAATTCATGAACAAAGCTTGGGGACAGGCTGTCCTCCTTTTCCGTTTACAGCCGGATTCACCCTTGACGGCGGTAGCCTCTCCTGTCTTCCCTGCATGTTCTGCGGGAGCATTCCCGGTTTGTCCCTGGACGAGGAAGGGCAAAGAAGGTGTATTTCTTTCAAGGTTCACCAAGCCGCTGTGCAGATTTCAAGTTCTTCCCGGATACAGACATCACCAATCTCAGCGGCTTGACTGCGGCTGAAGTTGGCTTCCTTGTGGTGAAACCTTTCAAGAAATACCCCTTCCTTGCCCCGCAAGGACCCACATAGACAATTTGGCAGCCCTGACAGGGGCCGCCAAATATCCCAGGTTATAATTGCCTTCTTGGAGTTTTAGTCATGCCAAGTCGGGCATGACTAAAGGTATTTGTCCATGTACGTCCATGTGTGTCCAT
>JALVJO010000021.1 GCA_027028245.1 Deltaproteobacteria bacterium | reverse complement strand
AGCTGAATCGCACCTTTATCATCTGCGCCAAGCTCCAGGGCCTGACAATGATAATTGCCGGACCTGATTTAATTTCAGGAACCGCTGTTCAAACCACTATTTCCTGTCAAAAGAGATGGTGGTTTTTATATTATTGGACTGTTGTTGAACCCGGATTATGCACTTCAAATGCCTAAAAAAATAATTTTATTTAATTATTGTATGGTTAGCATGTATTTGTTCCAGCTGGCCTTCACCCAAAAGTGAAGTTCAATCCGTGATAAATCCTCAGGCATTTGAAGCCGCAAGGGGCTCGCAATTTCACCGAATTTGTCCCGCGATGCGCGGGATCGGGCACTTGAAGTACCATAGTACGTCTTCATGCCCTCCGCCTTGCACCTTCGGCAAACTTACGAGCTGCATAATCCGGGTTGAACATCCCTTAGTATCTGGACGCGAAAATAAAGGGCATTTTTGACCACCGGGAAATACGGGAAGCAATTAATCCTGCCAACTGCCTGGGCCAGCCGACACATCATTTTTTGACAAAAAATGCTGAAACTCACTGATCTCACAATGTCCCTGGGCCAACGGCTCCTCTTTGACGGGATAAGCTGCGCCATTGCTCCTGGCCAGAAAATAGGCCTTGTCGGGATTAATGGTGCAGGCAAAAGTACCTTGCTTCGTATCCTTTCCGGGCACATGGAAGTGGACGGCAAAGAACTTGAGATGTCCCGCGGATTGAAACGGGCATATCTTCCCCAGGAAATCGTCGCCAGTGATTCCAGAAAGACCGTCTTCCAGGAGGCTGCATCGGCCTTTTCCCATCTTGAAAAGCTTCAGGCAAGACTGGACGAGGTCAACGAAAAGATTTCCTCAAAATCAGATCCTCCAGCCAGTCACGAGCTGGACCGACTGCTTAAAACTCAAAACAGGCTCCAGGAAGAACTGCATTCGTCCGAATTCTTCCAGATGGATGCCAGGATAAAAAAGGTCCTTGTGGGCCTTGGTTTTTCCTCTGGGGATCTTGATCGAAATGCAGGAGAATTCAGCGGAGGCTGGATCATGCGCCTGGAACTTGCAAAGATACTCCTTCAGGATCCGGATTTTATCTTCCTGGATGAACCCACCAACCACCTGGACCTTCCCAGCCTGGCCTGGCTGGAAAAATTCCTCAAATCAGTCAAGGCGGGATACGTGATCGTCTCTCATGACAGGGTATTTCTTGACAACACGGTGGATACCATATGGGAAATAGACCACGGCAGGCTTTCTGTTTACAAGGGTAATTATACCTTCTACCAGAAGGAGAAGGAGCTGAGGGAAAGGCAGGTGCGTTCTGCCTGGAAAAATCGGCAGATGAGAGTCAACCAGTTGAGTTCCTTTGTGGAAAGGTTCAGGGCCAAGGCCTCAAAGGCCAGGCAGGCCAAAAGCAAGCTGAAGCAGCTTGAACGCCTAAACTGCACGCTGGAAGAGACCGGAGAAAGAAGAGGCCTTGATTTCCGTCTGCCCGAAGCACCTGCTTCCGGCAGGATAGTTCTTGATGTGGATGGGCTGGAAAAATCCTATGGCGGCAAAAAGATTTTTTCCAGTATATCCTTCATGCTGAGAAGGGGAGAAAAAATAGCCATAGTCGGCCCCAACGGTGCAGGCAAATCCACTCTTCTCAAGATCATTGCAGGTGCTGTCCAGCCTGATGAAGGGACTGTAACTTTCGGTCACAATGTAATTCCAGCCTATTTTGGACAACACCAGGTCCTGGAACTTGATCCAGACCTGGACTTAATCCAGACCATGAAAAATCTTGACCTGGATCTTTCCGAAACAGAACTCAGAAGAATCCTGGGAACGTTTCTTTTCAGGGAAGATGACACGGCAAAACATGTTTCTTCCCTTTCCGGAGGGGAAAAAAGCAGGCTGGCCCTTGCCAGGATAATGGCTTCACGGGCGAATCTGCTTCTCCTTGATGAACCCACCAATCACCTGGACATGGCATCCAGGCAGGCCGTTGAAAATGCACTCAAGCATTACAACGGGGCAGCCCTGGTGGTATCACATGACAGGGCCTTTCTAGATGCCTTCACCCACTCGGTTTTGGAAATGAAGGACAAAAGGGCCGTACTCTATCCTGGAAGCGTCTCCGATTACCTGGCCATGAAGGAGCGCCTGGAGCCAAAACAGCAGAGGCAACCTGCTCCTGCCTCGAAAACCCGTGATGCCTTCAAGATGGGACCTGGCAGAAAAAAACGGGACAAAAGAAGGTATATTTCACAGATCCGCCAGGAAAAGAGCAAAAAACTGAGGCCTCTCAGGGCAAAACTTGAAGGTATCGAGGAAAAAATCCATGACCTTGAAGAAAAGAAGGCCCTTTATGAAAAAAGGCTTTCAGATCCCTCTCTTTACCAAAACAAAACGGAAATTCAGCAGATAACATCAAGCTACAGGAAGACTAAACGAGACCTGGAAAAACTTTATCCAGCCTGGGAAGAGATTGGAATGCAGGTGGAAAAGATTTCGGCACAATACGATAAACTCATGGAGATTGAATAAAAACCGCCATGACCCATGGATCAAAACCGCCAAAGATCATTTTAGGAATCGAGACCTCATGCGATGAAACCGCTGCTGCTGTGCTTGCAGAAGGCCGCATGATCCTGAGCAGTGTGGTGGCCTCCCAGGTGGATATACACGCTGAATACGGCGGCATAGTACCTGAGATTGCAAGCCGCAAGCATGTGGAGGCCATTTATACGGTGGTACATTCTGCCCTTTCCCAGGCAGGGATATCCTTGAGGGAGGTGTCCGGCATAGCAGTAACCCAGGGGCCCGGCCTTGTGGGCTCCCTGGTGGTAGGGCTATCCTTTGCCAAGGCAGCAGCCGTTTCCATGGATCTGCCGCTCACGGGGGTGAACCACATACACGCCCACCTGCTTTCCGTATTTTTAGGCGCCAGATCAATCCCGCCCTTTCCATTTATAGGGCTGGTGGTATCGGGAGGCCATACCAGCCTGTACCATGTTCGCGGTTTCCTGAACGCTGAACTCATGGGACAGACCAGGGATGATGCTGCCGGAGAGGCCTTCGACAAGGTGGCAAAAATCCTGGGGCTGCCCTATCCCGGCGGACCAGTGGTGAGCAGGATGGCTGAAAAGGGCCGCCGGGACAGGTTCTCTTTTCCACGGGCAAGGCTTCCGGAAACCCCCTTTGATTTCAGCTTCAGCGGACTCAAAACTGCAGTGCTGCAGCAGGTAAGAAAGATGGAGCAGCGCGGCGGGCAGGTCCCGGTTCCGGACATTTGTGCCTCATTCCAGGAGGCCGTGGTGGACGTCCTGGTGGAAAAGACAGTCAAGGCTGCACTGGAAACGGGTGTCCAGGCCGTAGCCGTGGCCGGAGGTGTGGCATCCAACATCCGTCTCAGAAAGAGGATGAGAGAACAGGCCGGGGCAGAGGGGCTTCTTTGCTGCTTTCCGGATAAGAATTTCTGTACAGACAATGCTGCCATGGTGGCCTTTTCCGGATACCACCAGCTCAATGCCGGTCTCACGATTGGACCGGATGCAGACGTGTATTCAAGGCTTCCCCGTTAGGCCCTCACGCTGTTTGCAAGAGCTCCAATATCCGCTCTGCCTGCCTGGTAGCCGCATTTCCGGCAAGTTTTTCCAGGGTCTTCCTGGCAAGCCTGCCCCGCCTGGCACATTCAATTTCATCATCCAGAAGCGACCTTATAACTGAAAGGAGCTGATCCGCATCCTTAACTTCCAGACCGCCGCCATCTGAAAGAAGGCTCGAGGACGCATCCTCGAAATTATAGGTATGAGGGCCGAAGATAACAGGCTTCTTCCATGACGCTGGTTCCATGATATTCTGGCCTCCTTTTCTGACCAGGGAGCCTCCCACAAAGGCACAGGTTGAAAGACCGTAAAGATTAAAAAGGAACCCTATCCTGTCAACCAGGAGGACATCCGTGGAATAGGGATCGATCCGCTCCCCTTCTTCAACAACGCTGCTCAAGGATTTATAGGCCAGTTCAGCCGTCTCCAGGGCCCTTTCGGCATCTTCTACCCTGCCCATGTGCCTGGGAGCCACTATGCAGAAGACATCCCGCCTTTCCCTGCAAAGTTTTTTCAGTAGGGGGATTATCATCTGGTGCTCCCGTCCCCTGAGGCTTCCGAAGACTATCACCTTCATAGTCCCTGGAATGCCCAGACGCCTTCTAAGCGTACCCGCCTTATCCGGATCGGGCCTTTCCAGAAGCAGTTCAAACTTTGCATTCCCTGTTATCTCGAGCTTTTGGGGGTCAGCGCCCAACTGCCGCAGTCTGTCGGCATGCAGTTGAGATATTGCGCAGATTCCGTCAAACTGGTTTACGATTGGGGCAATAAGGGCCCTGATTCCCTTGTATGCCTTGAAGGACCTGGGAGATATGCGGGCATTGAGAAGAAGCGTGCCCGCCCCCTGATCCTTTACGCAGGACAACAGATTGGGCCATAGTTCTGTCTCCACGCATGCATAAACCCTGGGCCTGACTATGGATACTGTCTTTTGCACAGCCTCTGGCAAATCCAGCGGATATGCAATGACCTTGCAGATACCCTTGAAAATCTTCTCTGCCCTTGCGATCCCTGTCTCCGTAAAAGACGATACCAGTATGCTGGTGCCAGGCGCCTTGTCACGCACCCTTTCAACTATGCCCTGCACCACGGAGATTTCTCCAACTGATACCCCGTGTATCCAGAGGTCAAAGGGTGCTGAACGCACTATCCAGGGCGGCAGATGGCCGAGACGCTGTTCCCATATCTCACTTGTTCTTCCGCCCTTTGAGGCCAGACGTTCCAGTATCGGCCTGGCTATCAATTCGCCCAGGCGGGATATCATCCTGTACAGGGGATTGGCCTTCATTTCAGGCCTGCCCCTGCCGCAGCCATTCGTACAAGGCAATTGATACTGCACAGGATACGTTCAGGGATTCTATTTCATGTTTGATGGGAATCTTCACTTGAAAATCCAGTTCATTTCTCACGTTTTTTCTCAGTCCTTTTTCCTCTGAACCAGCCACCAAGACCAAGGGGCCGGATGACAAATCAGCACGGTAGATTTCAACTTCAGCCCTGGAATCAAGACCATAGATCCAGAACCCCTTTTCCTTCATCATTTTCAAACCTTGCAGGATATTGGAAACCATTGCTGTTCGAAGATGAAATACCGCTCCAGAGGAAGCCTTTATCACGGTTCCGGTAATGCCGGCACCGTGACGATTGGAAACCACGATCCCGGAAGCCCCCAATGCTGCAGATGCCCTGATAACAGCCCCCAGGTTCCTGGGATCAGAAATCTGGTCACATACCACCAGGGGCTGTCTGGCTTCCATGGCTGCCCGGATCAAAACTGCAACATCAGCATACCAAAACGGTTTCACCCTGGCCGCCACTCCTTGATGAACCGCGCCTTCAGGCAGACCCAGCCCGTTGAAATCCCTTGCCTGTCGGACCGGAACTCCTGATTTCCGCATCACGTTCATCAGGGCAGCCTGCCGCCTTTTCCTTCCGAAGGACGGAAGATAAAGTATCTCCAAGCAGGATGAGGCAGACACCTTCAAACATTCTTCTACTGGATGAAGGCCCCAAATGGTAACAGGATCAACTGCCACCCTTCGGGAAATATGACTGCTGCCCTTTTTCATGAAACACAGACCGCCCTCAGAAAAATTCCACCGCATAGGCCGAAAAAATTCCCCGCCAGGATCGAACAAGGATCAGACAAGAAACCATGAATCAGGACTTGGATGCAGGGCCGCCATATCCGATAGGCCGGCAAGGACTCTGGGGGTTCTGCACCTTGTTGAGGATACAATGGAAATCAGGTCATCGACTGCTTCCTGGAGCCTGTCATTTACAATTGTGTAATCATAGGCCGCAACCTCTTCCATTTCCTTCAGGGCATTTCTCAGTCTTGTTTTAACGGTTTCCATGTCTTCGCTGCCTCGGGCCATGAGCCTCTCCTCCAGAACCTTCCAAGACGGGGGAAGCACAAAGATGGTAACCGCCCCGGGAAATTTCTCCCTCACCTGTGCCGCCCCCTGGACATCTATATCCAGGATGACGTCTGTCCCCCTGGAAAGCAGTTCCATGACATGTTCTCTGGAAGTGCCGTAAAAGTGTCCGTGGACCCTGGCCCATTCAAGAAATACATCGCCTGCTGCAAGACGTTCAAATTCTTCTTCCGAGACAAAAAAATAGTCCCTGCCATGTTTTTCTCCCTTCCTGGGAGGCCGGGTGGTATGAGATACAGAAAAGACAAGGCCTGGAAGCCTGTCCACAAGTATACCGCAGAGCGTGCTTTTCCCTGCACCCGAAGGGGCCGAGATTACAAAAAGGTCTCCCCGATCCATGAACCAGCCTTATCTTGGGTCCTTTTCCTCTATCTTAGTGAGTACGTCTGCACTGAGGCGCTGGGATATGGTCTCGGCCTGAATTGCAGAGAGGATCACGTGGTTGCTGTCTGTAATTACTATGGATCGAGTTCTTCTCCCCTGTGTTGCATCTATGAGTTTACTATTGTTCTTTGCCTCCTCCCTGAGTCTTTTCATGGGGGCAGAAGATGGATTTACAATGGCCACCACCCTGTCAGCCACAACGGTATTGCCAAAGCCTATATTTAGCAGCTTGCATCTACAGCTCATTTTATTTTACCTCGTCAAGAATTGTGAAGTTAAGACTGCCTGTTCATAACTGCCATGAGCATGGAAAGGACTTATAGGCGGCCGCATCATTCCTTTCACGGCACACCATAACCTGCTCAACATTTAAACCAAATAATCCACTCAAATGACGACAGGCAGAAAAACAGTAGCTTTTCTTCCATGACCTGCCGTTACCAGAGATGATAACCGTTTTTCAGAACTATACAACATTCTGGAGCTGCTCTCTTATCTTTTCAAGCTCCGCCTTGATCTCTACCACCAGATGGGAAATTGCAGTATCCGCTGCCTTTGAGGTCATTGTGTTTGCCTCCCGAAAGATTTCCTGAACGAGAAAGTCCAGTTTCCGCCCTACATCTCCTCCTGCCTCCAGGTATTTGTAGAACTGGCTTATATGGCTTTCCAGCCTGACCAGTTCCTCGTTGATATCCAGGCGGTCTGCCAGTACAGCGGCCTCCTGGGCTATGCGGGCTTCATCCAGGGGCACATCCTGAAGGAGGGCAGCAATCCGCTCCCTCATGGCTTCAACCTGTTTCTTGGTATTTTCCCCAGCCCTGAGTGAGATATCTGCAGCAAGTTCCTGAATCCTGGACAGGTGTCTGCGAATATCCTGTTCAGTGGCCATGCCCTCTCTTTCTGCCATGTCCACTGCGGATTCAAGCAGGTCTTCAAGCACCGGCCTGATCCTGTCCCAGATCAATGTTGTGTCCACATCTTCTTCCCTTGCAGCTATTACGTCCTTGAGAAGATAGAGCAGGTCCTTTACCTCAAGCTCCGGCGGCCTTTCAATTTCACGGGCAAGACTTGTTACGGCATCCAGGTAGTTTCGAGCCAGTTCTACCTTGGGGGTAAAGACCACTGGTACCTCTTCCTGGGATTCGTAATACAGGACAAAATCCACCCTGCCCCGCCCAAGTTTTTCCTTCAAGAATTTCTTGACCCTTTCCTCCAGGGCGGCAAGCTCCCTGGGAATTCGGACTCGACAATCAAAGAAGCGGGAATTTACCGAGCGCAGTTCCATGGTTGTGGACCACGTGTCACCGGAAAAGGTCTTCCGTGAAAAGGCCGTCATGCTTCTAAGCATCCATCCCTCCACCTGATACTGTTTTTTTCATCTTCCTGACCAGATCCATGTACATCCTTCTCACACTATTCCAGAATTCCAGGGACCAATCCTCCCGGTAGTCAGGATAAGTCCATGAAAGCGGCGAAAACCCTCCCCTGGCATAAACAAGAGTGAGATCTGCAAATATGCCCCTGGATAGATATATCCTGTGGGTGAAGTTCTTGGTGGTGGCAAGCACCAGCCTCTCGGCGGTAAGAATACCCGGATCTATATTGACCCTTCTGCCGCCGCCTTCTTTCCATTTTTCTTCCAGGTCCATGGCCTGGTACTTGGCCTCAACCAGGAAATCCTGAGAAACCAGACCTTCAAAGCTGAGAAATGTCCTTACGAGCCCTTCACCCATCTCTTTCTTGTAATAAGAAGTCCAGGAAAAGGGTTTGCTTTCGCTGACAAGCCCTATCCCGCCGAAACATGTCTCCAGTTCCCTGAGGATCTGTTCAAGGGTTATGAGATCAGAATAGATAAGACCTGCTATCAGCTGTCCCGGAAGCGGTTCAGCAGTCTTTATCTTTACCCCCCGAGGCATAAGAATATTATTTTGAAGGCACGGCTTTCAACGGTCATTTTCCAGATAAATTCAGCCGAGCACATGGCGCTCTTTCAATGGCGTCCAGCAGTTCTTTCCGGTCTGCCACTGCTGTACCCACCTTGCCTACAACTATTCCCGCAGCGATATTTGCAAGATATGCTGCCTCGCACATCCTGAGCCCTGCCGCCAGCCCAAGGGCAATGACAGATATTACAGTATCCCCTGCACCTGTCACATCGAAAACCTCCCTGGCCATGGTAGGGATAGAGAAGATCCCCTTGTCTGCCTGCCACAGGGTCATTCCCCTGGCCCCTCTGGTAATGAGGACTCCCTGGGCACCAAGGGTTCCTGCAATCTTCATGGCCGCCCTTTCGAGTTCATTTTCTCCTGATATCTTCATGCTGGCCATGGCCATGGCCTCTTTTTGGTTGGGAGTGATGAGTGTTGCCCCCTGATAAAGATGATAGTTGGCCGGCTTGGGATCAACGAGGAGATGTATCTGCCGGTCTGCGGTTTCCCTGACCAGGAATTTCATGAGGGGGGAAGACACTACCCCTTTATCGTAATCTGATACGATTAAGCATGAGCAGCGTCCCAGCAGGTTTTTCATCTGTGAGGTCAGTGCGTCCACCACCGAGTTAGAAAGTGGCTGTTTTTCTTCCCGGTCTACCCGGACTACCTGCTGTCCCCGTGCCAATATCCTGGTTTTCAAGGTGGTGGGCCGGCTGGCTTCCACGAGACCTGCGGTATCCACTCCATTCTGCCCGGCAAGATCCCTTAGTAGCCTGCCGAAGGAATCCCGGCCTATTACACCGGAAAGGAATGCCCCTGCCCCCAGGCTTCTCAGGTTGTTTGCCACATTGGCTGCCCCGCCCAGGAGAAAGGTTTCATCCTGCACGTTGACAACAGGCACAGGCGCCTCGGGTGAAATCCTCGACACCTCCCCCCAGACAAACTGGTCAAGCATGATATCGCCCACCACCAGTATCGAGGAGGAAGAAAAGGCCTGCACTGCCTCCCTGAGGCGACCCTTAAGTGCTGAATCAGCCGGCATGGACTCCATCCAGGTTGTCAAGGGGCCTTGCCTCGTCGATGAGCATTATTGGAATTCCCTCTCTGATCTCGTAGGCCAGCCTGCAACTGCGGCATATGAGACACTTTGCCTTTTCATCAAGCTGGACCTCGCCCTTGCACTTGGGACAGGCCAGTATTTCCAGGAGCTCCCTGCTTATTATTTCAGCCATGATGCCTTCCTCTTCGCTGTCTACATTATTTAATGGAATAAGATATAGTGAAACGGGCCGGGGGAAAACAACTTTTTAATTGTTGGTGTTGGTGATAATCTTTTCCACAGCCTCTGCTGCCTCATCTGGAGAGATTGCAAGCATGCACTTTCTGCTGCTGCAATTCCTCTTAAAACATGGGCTGCATGCCATTTCCTTGTTCAGGACAACATGTCCCTTGCCGAAGGGTCCTGTCCTGCCCGGTGAAGTGGGGCCGAAGAGGGCCACGACCCGAAGGCCCGCTGCTGCTGCAAGGTGCATGGGCCCTGTATCTGTTGAAACTGCAGTTGCCGCCATGGTGGAAAGGCTTGCAAACACCTTAAGGCTCGTCCTTCCTGTAATGTCCCTGGCAGCTCCTCCGGAGCCCTGCTCAATGGCCTTTCCAAGAGCAGAATCCGAACCTGCACCAGCTACCACACATGAAAGGCCGAGCCTTTCTGCCACAATTCTTGCAAGCACGGAGAACCCTTCTGTGGTCCAGTGCTTCGAAGGCCAGACAGTACCAGGGATAAACAGCACGAATCTCCCTGGCCTTACACCGACACTTTTCAAAAGCTCCAGGGCCCTTTGAAAATCCGCTTCTTTAAGCCCCAGGGGGAAACGTATTTCACTGGTATCTGCACCTATATATTCTGCTGCACTAAGATACCGTAGTACTGCGTGCTGATCCGGATCGTATTTGGGAAGCCGCCGGTTCAGGAAAAATGAGCTGCCCTCTCTTCCTCCGGAAAATCCCACCTTTTCCCTGGCGCCTGATAAAAAGGTTATCAAACCGCTCTTGAAAAGCCCCTGGATATCCAGTGCGCAGTCATAACATCCTTTCCTGAGATCCATGCCCAGGCGGCTGAGTTCGCCCATAAGCCCGGGCCACCTGAGAGGATTGGATGCCATGTGTCCCAGCATGTTTCTCGGATATACTATCACCCTGTTCAAAAGGGGATGGCCTTCAAGAAGGTTTGCGCCCGCTTCACCTGTGACCCAGTCAACTGTACACCCAGGCCACGTCTTCCTGAGACAGTACAAAACTGGAAGGGCCTGAACGACATCCCCCAGGGCACTGAGCTTGATAATCAAAATCCGGCCGGTTTCTATCTCTCTGAAACTCCTGTTATCCATTTGCATGCATCCAGGAGATCCTGGGCTACATATTCTATGCGCTCCCTGTCCCGGAGCCCCAGGCTGGCCACGGTCCTTCTTCCATGGCCTGTCAGGACAAGTATGCTTTTCATGCCTGCATTCCAGGCAGTCTGAAGATCAGAAAAGGAATCTCCTACCAGCCAGGACATGCCGAGATCTATGTCCAGATCTCCTGCAGCCTTTTTCACCATGGCAGTGCCGGGTTTCCTGCAGCTGCACAGCCTCCTGTAGGGGGGATTGCCCGCCTCGGGATGATGGGGGCAGAAATACCAGCCTTCCACCCGGGCCCCTTCCTGCCTCAGCATCCTGGAAAGAGCGGCATGCACATGATTCACGAATTCCTCCGGGAAAAAACCCCTTGCCACGCCTGATTGGTTGGTAATGACGATCACTGGGAAACCCGCCCTGTTCAGCATCCCTATACCTTGGGCCGAACCCTTTATCAGCTTGAGATCACCCAGATTATCCAGGTATTCCACTTCCTGGTTTATGGTTCCGTCCCTGTCCAGGAATACTGCCGGTCTCATGTTGCACCCTTCAAACGATTTTCCAGCATGTCCCGGGCAGCAGTAAAGACGTCTTCTGCCCTGATACCCAGCATGCATTCAAAATCCCTCGGACAGGTTCTGCTCATGCATGGGGCGCATTCAAGACCCAGGGAGATTATTCTGGCATCCTCTGACCACGGACCGGTGGCCACCGGATTGGTGGAACCGAAAAGGGCTATCAAAGGGGTGGAACATGCCGCTGCCACGTGCATGAGTCCGGAATCATTAGAAACCAGGAGGTCGAGCTCATTTATCAACGACATGGCTTCCATGAGAGAGGTCTGCCCGCACAGACTGGTTACCCTCTTTGGGTCGGCGGTTCTTATCTTATCTGCGATTTCCTTCTCCTTTTTTGTTCCAAACACCAGGATATGCATGCCAGGAAAGGCGCGGAGAAGAAGGCCGGCCAGGTCTTTGAACCTGGAGGCCGGCCAGCATTTGGCCGGCCCGAAGGCAGCTCCCGGATTGAACCCTGTAAAGAAGAGCCTGTCTTTTTGATGTTCCTGCTGGCTGATACCTGTCAAAAATGCACGAGCCCTTTTCTTTTCATCTTCGGTTATGTGAAAGTCCAGTTTCCTTTTGCAAGCACTCCCTTTCATCTCAACATTACTGGGCCGGAGGGATCTTACCAGGTCAAGGTAGTAAAAGACGTGGTGTCTTTTTTCCTTGTCGGATGGTACTGGAACAGGCCTTTCAAGCAGCATGGATCTGAAATCGGTACTGTATCCCAGGACGTGCCCGATTCCCGCCAGACGGAACAGAAGGGCCGACTCCAAGGAATTGGGCAGCAATACACCCCTGTCGTAGCGTCTTCTTCGAAGCACCAGGGAAGCTTGAATCATACCGCTGATCCGGCGGGTGATTCCCGGCCCGCAGGGATAATCAATGACCTGGTTGATGCCAGGATGGCACCTGTACACAGGCGAAACCCATGGTCTTGCTACGACATCCAGCCTGGCGCCTGGATTGGCGCGCTTCAGGTAAGAGATTGCAGGCAATGTCATGACGGCATCTCCAATCCAGTTGGTGCCTCTTATGAGTATCTTCTCCTTCATCAATGGTCCGCAAATATGTTTTTTGTGAATGTGGCCTGAGATGGGAATTGCTGGTATTCTGGGCCTGCACCTAACCCCTAACGGGCATTTTTAAGCAAAAACTATGGGAATCGCAACTGAAATGGACTACAAGGACGAAAAAAACGCAGGATCTGAGGGACAGGATGAATACGAAGTGCTCCAGATACAGGTCAGGCCTGACCTGTACAGGGCATTTCAAAGGTGCGTATGGATGACTGTCCACGAAACCGGAATGTCCATTGTGGATATCCACAACAGGATGATAGAGGAACTTCTGCGCAAAAAGGAGTGCTGATAAAGGGTCAGGCTTCCTTGGCCGGATCATCAATTGGCAGGCTGATGTAAAAGGCAGTCCCTTCGCCCGGCTTGCTTCTTACCGACATCTCCCCTTGATGTTTTTCTATTATGGCATAAGAGATGGAAAGGCCGAGGCCGGAGCCGCTATCCTTGGTAGTAAAAAATGGGTCGAATATCCTGTTTATCAGATCAGGAGATATGCCTGTTCCGCTATCCCTGAATACACAGCAGACCCTGTCTTCCTTCCGCTCGGCCTTAATGGCAAGTATGCCGCCTGTGGGCATGGCATCCACTGCATTGTAGATGAGGTTCGTAAATACCTCCCTTATTTCCGAGGGATTGACCCGGACGTAGATGTCATTTTCAAGGGCTGCCTGCAGTTCAATACTGTAGCCATTCTGCCTTGGTCTGTGATACCACTTGGGCTTGGTCATTATCAACGTGTCGTTTATCAGGGATGCCAGCTCGACAACCTGGAGATGGGCGTCATCGGATTTTCCCATGGAATTAAGACGCCTGACTATTTCCGCGGCATCGTCCACTGCCGTTTTCAAGGCTGAAATGTGCTCCAGGGAATTCTTGTCCTCCCCTATGCTTTTTTTCAACAGATAGAGATGAGCAGCCATGGAATGGAACAGGTTGTTGAAATCATGGGCAACCCCTGCGGCCATCTCGCCCAGGGCCCTGAATTTCTCTGAGTTTCGAAGTCTCTCCTTGAGCCTGCGCCTTTCCAGTGCCCTGGCTATGGAATGGAGGAGATAGCTGTTCTCAAAGGGTTTGGGGATAAAGTCATCCACTCCCTGCTGGAGAGAACGCACGGCGTTTTCCAGCTCTGTGTAGGCAGTAAGCATTATCACCGGTGTATCGGGATAAACCTTTCTCAGGTCCTGGAGGAAATCCAGGCCGCTGCCGTCTGGAAGGTTGATGTCAAGTATCACCGCATCGGGGGTCATGCCGTCCATCTTTTCCCTGGCTTCTGAAATGGTAAGGGCGACCTCAACCTGGTAACCGTTTCTTTCCAGGAGCCTTTTTATAATGATGACCGTATCCTGAAAATCTTCAACCAGGAGTATCCTGTCCCTGGGCTCCTGGATTCCCGATGACAGCCCTGAAGTTTTCACTGCCTTATTGTTCTTTACGCTCTCTGATGAACTCATGGTTTTGCCGGCTGCTGCTGTCCGTTTTTACTGGTGAAACCTGCGGCATAATTATGGTAAAAACCGTGCCCTCACCAGGGCTTGATGCTGCGCTTATCCTGCCGCCGTGTTTTTCTACAACTGCCTTTACTATGGCCAGGCCCAGGCCGGAACCTTCGCGTCCTGGATGAACCTGGTAGAACGGCTCAAAGATACTGGAAAGATGCTCTTGAGGGATGCCCTCTCCATCATCCTCAATTCTTATGATCAAGGAATCCCTCTGTCGGTCGGCAGAAATGTTAACGGTCCCATTCTCAGGCGTAAACTTATATGCATTGCTCAGGATATTAAAACACAAATCGTGAAATCTTGCACTGTCACATTCAATACTGAGATCTTCGGGAATACGTATATTTATCATGCGCTCCCCCTGAAGGGCCTTAAGTTCTGAAACTGCCCCTGCAACCAGCTGATACAGATTCACTGATTCGATGTTAAGAGGCATGGATTCAGAATCAATCCTCAGCATGGTGAGCATGTTTTCCACCACGGCCCTCATGTTATTGGCATTCTTATGTACTGCCTCCACTATATCCAGGGCCTCTTCTCCAAGTTCATCATTAAGATATGTCCTCATGTAATCTATATTGGCCTTTATGGCTGTAAGCGGAGTACGAAGCTCGTGGGAAGCAGTACGGAGAAACGCCGCCTTGGCCTGGTACATGGCCTTCATCTCGTTATAGGCGTTCTCCAGCTGATCCCTGGCCTCGCTGAGTTCTTCCACGGTATTTTGAAGGATCCTTGTTCTCTGGGCCACCTTTTCTTCAAGACTTGCATTAACTGCCTCCAGATCCCTGTACGCCTTTTCCAGGGCCTCCTTGTTGGAAAGCAGCTGGCGGACCATCTGGTTGAAAGCCTCAGCGAGATCCCGGATCTCATCGCGGGATTTCACTGTCACAAAGGGCGGAGTCTTGCCTTCCATCACTTGTTCTGCCGCAGTCTTCAACTGGTACAAGGGCCTTGTAATCACGTGTACAACAGCAATGGTCAGAAACAGAGAAATCAGCCCCACTACAGAAATGATGGCCAGGGATTGTTTCTTTGCCGACAGTATGTCCCTGTCGACCCTTTCCAGGGAAAATCCTACGACCACAGTTCCCAGATAGACCTGTCGGCCTTTTTTACCTCCCGGATCCAGTATGAGTGCCTCAGGACTGGCAGGTCTTGCACCTGTAACCGGTGCACTGGCCACAAGCAGACCTGGAAATTTTTCTGAACGCATTACAACTGCCCGTTCTCCAGTGCTGGGAACATTACGGCCTCGTCCGGTATTAACGCCCCGTCTCCCCTGCCTTCGAATCTTCACGCAGATTTCATGGAATAAATCGAATGGAATCTCTCCAAAATAGGCAAGGAGCCCTCCTGATCTGTCCTCTATCCAGGAAAATTTTATATCCCTTACATTGGCAAGGGAGCGCAAAAGGTCCTTGAGTTGATTTCTGTTGCGCGTAACAAGCCCAAAGGCACTATTTGCAGCAAGGTCTGTTGCCAGGGCCGTGGACAACTGTTCCAGGTCATGCAAGACCACGGTTCTCTGTTTATGGACAAAGAAGATTCCAAGAGAGGCAAAACTAACAGCCAAAATGGCTGTGGTGAAGACTGCAAATTTCAGGGCGAGTTTTGCCTTCATCTCAAGATCTCAATATGCGATAATCTTGAACGCATCAAGAACCTTTTTATCAGGCATGAGGCCGATCAAACGGGCAGTATGAATATTGAGATAGGCAGTGAACTTGCGGGGATATTGGATCTTCTGCACGGGCTTGTGTCCGGACAGAATCTCAAGGCCCAGGTCTGCAGCCTGAATTCCTATGTCGTTGTAGTCACAGTCCAGGGAAAAAAGGGCCCCTGATAAGGTAAAATTCTTCGAAAGCCCGACAAAGGGTTTGCCCTGCCGAATTGCCTCAAAAATAATCCTCGGGGCAACTATACTATTATAGATATTCATATCAGGAACGGCTATCAACGCATCGGAAAACCGAAAGACTTCTTCCAGCCTCTCCTGGATATGTTCCGGCGAGTTCACCAGTATCTGTACAAGCTGGAGGCCGGAAGACGCTATTTCTCCCGCCATCCTGTCGAGCATGTTCTCAGATTCCTCTGTATAAAGGACCCCTATACGTGTAACTTGAGGCACCAGCATCAGCAGGAATTTCAATACCTCCCGGCAGGGGATATCCAGTGCAACACCGTACCTGTTGCTTTTATCCAAAAGGACCGGCGGCGGATCAAGAACCATGGAAAAGATTGATAAAATCCCTGGAAACATATTATGGGCTGTCATGGATGCCTTGGTTCCCACGGTAAAAATGATGTCAGGAGAACCTGTGTTCAACCTGAACCCTGAATCCCTTCCCTGGTCCAGAAAAAATTTGCTGACAAATGCATCCGGACATTTGACAGCCAGGTGTTTTTCTATTGCATTTGCCGCAGTGATATAGGGACCAAAATGATCCGACACGACGATTGCAGCATTCACCCCGGAACATGCCGCAAGGGATTCAAACGAAATACAGAAAAACAGGGCAAGGACCGCCAGGGCAGTCAGCAGTATAAGACGCCTGGTCTCCATCATGGCCCCTAAAAAGAAACCGAAAGCCGGGCTGTAAAGGTGGTATCCGCCTCTGCTCCCCCTGGTATTTCCCTGTGGGTACTGTGAAACAGGTTGTGGATTGCCGTGGTAAAAGACCATCTGCCGTCTGGCGAGATGAAACCGGCTGACAGATCTGCCAGGCTGAAACCTTCCAATTCACGCCAATCAGTGTCAGAACATGAAGGAGGCTCCGACAAATCCCCGGAGGAAGCAGACACTGGCAGTGATCCTGGAAAGCCCACAGGAATTATGCCGGAAGAATAATCCGAACGATCCTGCCAATGAAACCTCATATCTATCCAGAATCCCCTGGGGAATTCATACCGAACTTCCCCGTTTATCTGGTTGGAAGGAACAGGGCCGAAGATCATGCCCGATTTTTTTTGTCTCCAGACATAACTGTAATTACCGCGGAGCAGGAGATTCAGGGCAAATCTGTATTGGAATGACAGTTCCATGCCGTAGAGGTAAATGTCGTAAAGATTCTCATATACAAGGTAAAGATCTGAATCCTCATTCCTGTATTTTAGATCGATAATGTCATTGTAGTAATTATAAAAGACAGATCCTGAAAAGGAGAGACCGGAAGGCCGGAAGCGTTGGTATGCCAGTTCGATACTTGTCAGTTTTTCCGGATTGAGACGCTGGTTTCCCTCATGGTGCATGTGAGAGGTGCCTATGTGTATATAATTTTGAAGATAGGATGGATAGTTAAAGGCCCTGGATGCAGAAAACCTGATAGACTGGTCCTCATCAAGGGAATATACTGCGCTTATCCTGGGAGACAAGGCCTCATGGGCCTCGGTCTGGTAGTCGATCCTCAATCCCGTAAAAACATCGATGGAAGAACTGAGTTTCCAGCGATCTTCACAAAACAGGCTTCCTATAAATTGATTATGCCATCCGTCGTAGGTGGTGACGCCAAGGCTGGAAAATCTGCCTTCCGCCCCTCCTATAAGATTATGTCTGCCCCATACGAACTTGTTCTGAAGGAGCAGGTCCACGTGGTCAAACTTCCACTTCAAATGGCCGGAGCCGGCAACATCCCCGGTGGTATCAAAGTGGCGCCACCAAAGGTCGAGCTTCAAGTCGTTTCGGTTGAACCTGGTCCTCAGGAAACCGTCAAAGCCGTCCTGTTCAAAGGGCGCAGGAGTATATGAAACCACCAGGAGCTTACCCTTGGAAAAGCCGAAGGATACATTATAGTTGGTGCCCGGTCTTTTTTCGTAGTTCATTTCTCCGGACATTTTCCAGAGCCCCTTTATCTGCCGGTCATGTTCCTGGGTGGAATTCTTCTGGGTCCAGGCGCTGAGCAGTTTATACGACCAGCTGCCGAACCTCTTGCCCGAGGTGAAGCTGTATAAATAATCGCTGAAAGTACCTCCGGAACCAGTGAGCTGTACCCCGGGCAGGGCTTCTGGAGATCTTGTGATTATATTCACCACCCCGGAAAAGGCGTTTGAACCATATAGGACAGAGCCCGGTCCCCTGACCACCTCTATTCTTTCTATATCGTCTGGAACCTCGGGGATAAGGGCACATTGATTGGTGTTTCTTACAGGTGAATAAATGGGTCTTCCATCCACCAGTATCAGTACGTTGTTGGCATGAAGGCCGTTCACTCCCCTCATGCCCACGCTGAAAGTGGAGTCGCTGGTCTGAAAAAAATCGATTCCAGCCACGTACCTCAGGAGCCGGCTGATGCTGTTGTAACCGCTGTGGACAATATCCTCCCTGGTAATTATCGTGGCCGTTGCAGGAGATTCGAGTACTGTCAGGACCTGTCTTGAGGCAGTACTCACCCTGGGAATATCCTGAAATAGAAGGGCCTCCTTGGCTTTTACAGCGGCATGAGACATGGCAGGCAGCAAAAGGATGAAAAAGACAATTATTAGGGACTTATTGTTCACCTTTGCTCTCCCGGGATAGATCAAATCATAGGTATTGTATATTAATGCACAACTATAGAAGATAAGAATGACAGGGGCAATGAAAATCAATATACTGATATTAAAAAGACAAAAGTGAATACCTATTCATCAGAGCTGATCTTCAGGCGCCTTCAGCATTATCCGCCTGCCTTGAAACAGGAGGGATACGCCCTGCTTGAACAGCTTAAAAAACATCCCGCACTACAGAAAAATGACCTCCTCTGCCGCCTTGAAGATGCAGAAAAGATTCTCCCTCTCAGCAACTTCCTGGTTTCATGCATGAGAAAAGAACCTGAGGCCGTAATGGAGCTCGCTGTTTCCGGCATGCTCCGTCTCTCCCTGCGGCAGGATAAGAACTTCGGCCAAGCTGCCCTTGCAGTCAAGGATGCCGGAGATGAAGAAACACTTCAGGCCTCCATGAGATCCTTCAGGAACAAATACATGTTCAAGATTGCATGGAGGGATATTGCAGGTCTTTCCGGGCTTGAAGAAACACTTGGAGATCTCACCCTGCTTGCTGATACGTGTCTGAATCTTGCTGTTGACTGGCATCACAAGCGGCTTTCTCAAAAATACGGAAGCCCTCTATATCCTGACGGACGGCCCCAGAATCTCATAGTGCTTGCCATGGGTAAGCTAGGGGCAGGGGAACTGAATTTTTCTTCCGATATAGATCTGATCTTTGCCTACCCCTTGCTTGGAAACACTTCCGGCTCTGGAAAATCCATCTCAAATGAAGAATTTTTCACCTTTCTTGCCAGGAAGGTCATCAGAACGCTTTCGGTAAACACGGAAAAAGGCATTGTATTCAGGGTTGATACCAGACTCCGGCCCTTTGGCGATGCAGGCCCCTTGGTACTCTGTGCCGATGCCCTTGAAGAATATTATGAAAATTACGGAAGGCAGTGGGAGCGCTATGCAATGGTAAAGGCCAGGGCGGCTGCAGGAGATATCAAGGCAGGCCAGCGTCTTCTCAAGGCCCTCAGGCCCTTTGTTTACAAGAAATACCTGGACTATTCCACCATAGAATCTCTCAGGCAGATGAAGGCCATGATCATAGCTGAACACAACAGGGAAGGCATAAGGGATGATATCAAGCTCGGCCCAGGAGGCATAAGGGATGTAGAATTTATTGTTCAGACCTTTCAGCTACTTAAGGGGGGACGCATACCTGCGCTCCAGGAGAGATATCTCCTCAGGACTTTGGAGCATATCAAGAGGTTTTCCCTGCTTGACGGCATCCTGTGCCGGAAACTGGCATCTGCATATATATTTTTGAGGGTGGTTGAAAACAGGCTCCAGGAGTACGCTGACCAGCAGGTTCATGTACTCCCCCCGGATCCGGACCGGCAGATGAAACTTGCTGCAGCCACGGGCTTTTCTTCTTGGGAAGAATTTCATTCAAGGCTCCTGCAGCACATGGAAGAGGTGCACAGCATATTTACAGGCCTCTTTTCTGAACAAAAAGAGACTCCGGTAACGGAACATGACAGGGAAAGACGCGAAGGGCCTTGGCTCAAAAACCAGAAGCAGTTCAAAAGGCTGCTGCAAAAATGCCTGCTGGCCTGGAATGCCTTGGAAACTGAGCCGGGCACCAAGATCCTGTCTTCACTGGGGATGGAAAAGGCCCTCCCTCTGCTTTCAGCCTTCAGGAATTCAGCAAAAATCAAGGTTTTGCCCGGTAGAACCAAGGAAATAGTAGATGAGCTCATGCCCAGGGTCCTTGCCGCATGCGCCATGACAGATTATCCGGACAAGGCCCTGGAAGGAAGTCTTCGCATAATAGAGGCAGTACTTAGACGAAGCATTTATCTCATGCTCCTTAAGGAATATCCCCAGGCCCTTTTTCATCTCGTATCCCTTTGTTCCAAGAGCAGATGGGTATCAGATCTTCTTTCCAGACAGCCCATACTTCTCGATGAGCTGATAGATACCGCCAATCTCTTCAGACCGCTTTCCAGGCAGGAAATCAGGGCCCAGGTTTCGGCAGTTATCACATCCCTGCCCCGGAGTGACATGGAGCTGTTCCTGGATGAACTAAGACGCATAAAGAAAGGCACCATGCTCAAGATAGCGGCATGTGACTTGGACGAAATGCTGGAAATCGAACAGACAGGCAGGATGCTTACAGACCTTTCCGAGGTCTTATTGGAAACATGCCTGGAAAATGCACTGGAATACATGTTGGAAAGGCAGCACCCCTTCAAAAATTCAGACATGGCGCCGGATAATTGCGGGATGGCAGTGATCTGCTACGGCAAGATGGGCGGCAGAGAAATGGGCTACGGTTCTGACCTGGACCTGGTATTCCTGTATGATGCCGAAGGGATGAGCTTTCTGGAAAGGCCGGACATAGGGGGAGCTTCATATTTTTTTTCACGCCTGGTTCAAAGACTTATATTTCTTCTCACCACCAGGACCAGCCAGGGTGTGCTTTACCAGATCGACACACGCCTTAGGCCCAACGGTTCTCAGGGTGTTCTTGTCAGCAGCATACAAGGCTTCAAGGACTACCAGGAACACAAGGCCTGGCTTTGGGAGCACCAGGCCATAATAAGGGCGCGTTTCGCAGCTGGAGATAAAAAAACCGGCAATGCCTTTGAAGATATAAGGAAAACTGTACTTATGACGAAGAGAGAAGAAGGAGACCTTGCAGACCAGATTCTCGACATGAGAAAGCGTATAGCAAGGAATGTAAAAAAGACGGGCAGACCAGATTCTTTTGATATCAAAAGGGATTCCGGCGGCATCATAGACATAGAATTCCTTGTTCAATATCTTGTTCTTCTCAATGCTTCCAGACATGAGGAACTCACAACCAGAACCGGCTGCCTGGAACTTCTTGAAATATTGGGAAGGTTGGGTCTGCTTTCTGAAACAGACAAGGAAATATTGAAAGAATCATTCCGACTTTACATGAAGACCATAAACCGCATGGCCCTGGACATGAAAAAGCCAAGAGTTGCCGGGGATTCCTTCAAGAAGGAGCGCAGGCAGGTGAGTGCGATTTTCAATAAATTCCTGGGCAGCGCCGTGAAAAAGGAGGCATTACCTTGAACAGCAGCAAGCGCTGGATAGAATGCGGCTTAATTCTCTTAATACTGGCCCTCGGCCTCCTGGTTCGTCTCGAAGACATCAGGGACTGGAAAGCCCAGCCCCAAAGGGCCCTCTACCAGGGTGAGCCGCTGCTTACAACCTTTGACGGCTACTATTATCTGACACTTGCAAGGGACCTGGCAGAAAACACCTACAGGCCAGTGGATGAAAAAAGGGCCGTGCCCGACTGCCCGCCAAGGCCCCAGCCTCCGCCTCTTCTTTCAGAGATAGCAAGCCTTGCAAGCCAAATATCTTCGGTATCCTTTAACTGGATTGGAGCAGTAACACCTGCCGTCCTGGGCATCCTGCTATTTTTCCCTATTTACGGCATAGGCCGCTTCTACGGCGGAAGCGTCATGGCGGCATCTGCAGGACTCTTCGGCATAATGTCCTTTTATTATGTCTACCGCAGCAGCTTGGGATGGTTTGACACAGACTGCATGAATGTGACCTTTGCCATGTCTGCGGTATTTTTTGCCCTGAAGTTCGGTGAAACAAAGGATAGCAAACGTTACCTGTGGTTTGCAGGGGCAATTGTCAATTACATATTGTTCCTCTGGTGGTGGGATCAGACACCCCAGGTCACTACTGTTGTGGCGCTGCTTCCACTTGTGGCTGCCCTGGTTTTCTTTTACAGGCCGTCAAAAAGGGAGGGGATGGTATTCCTGGGCCTGCTTCTTGCCGGTGTCCTGGGAGTTCTTGCCCTTAAAGGAATGAATCTTCCCATTAAGACGGTCCAGGGAATTGTCAACTCCTACAAATACATATCCAAGCAGGTGCAGGGTGATTTTCCCAATATAGGGGTTACCATATCGGAACAGATCATTCCAACGCTACCGGAAATTGTGGCAAAGACCACGGACAATACCGTCACTTTCTTTCTTTCCCTCATAGGCCTGGGGCTGTTGTTCTGGAGATATAAGGTCAAGGGCATATATCTTGCGGTGCCGGCCCTGCTGGCAGCCCTTTCATTTTTCTTTGCCAAAAGGTTCATGATATTCCTGGCCCCGACCCTGGCCCTGGGCGGTGGCTTTATAATCAGTGAAATTTGGGCCTTAAAAGGCCGCTACAAGGTCGCTGCCCCGGCAGCCGTCCTTGCAGCCTTGATATTTGTGGTGCCCTCCTTTCAAAAGGACATGACAAAGACCTTCTGGCCCAAGGAACCCCCTCATATAATAGCAGGCATGGCCAAGGCAGGAGGTGTCACGCCGGATAATGCCGTCTTGTGGGCATGGTGGGATCATGGTTATCCGATGATATACTGGGCAAAAAGGGCCACCATAAATGACGGGCAGGTGCACGGCGGGGAAAGATCTGTTTTTAACGGTCTGCCCCTGGCGGCAGGGGATGAAAGGCTTGCTGCCAACATGATGCAGTTTTTTGTGGAAAGGGGAATAAAAAACGGCACCCACAAGGTCTATAAGGCATGCGGAGATGATGCTGCCAGAGGGTTCAATCTCATTAAAGCCGTCATGGCTGCAGGACCGGACAGGGCTTCTGAACTTATCGAAAGTGCCCGGCTTCAGCCGCAGGGCACTGTAAAGACTACAGAGGACTGGCTCCGGTTCTTCTTCCCGGCCCAGTCAAGGCCCATCTATCTGTTCCTGGACTGGCGGCTCACAGTCACCAATTACTGGTGGTTCTGGCTTGGGTCATGGGACCCCGAAAGTCACGACGGCATACACCCTGCCTATGCGTCCTTCTATGGAGTAAAGATAAAGGACGGAAAGATCTTCGGGGCTTCCAGCAGCGGCCAGCCCATGATAGTGGATATAGAAAAGGGGATGCTGCGCTTCGGCAGCAAGGAAGCCCCCATCAAAAAACTCTTTTTACGATATCCCAAGAGGGTGGAAACAAAGAACTATAACAGGCAGAAGGGCCTTAATTTCGAGGCAGCGCTCACCCAGGGCTATGCAGCAGCCATGAATGATCCCATATCCGAGTCTGTCTTCAACAAGCTCTTTCTGCGCCATGTCTTCAACCCGGGGTTTTTCGAACCCGTAGTACTGCACACACCTTCATATCAGATTTGGAAGGTCAAGGCCGAACATTACACTGGCACCGCAGTCACTGGGCTGTCTCATGGAAGCAGCTCTGGGTAAACAGGCAGGACAGCCTTTTATTTTTGCCGTATTTTTCCTGAAGGTTAGCGACAGCCTCCATGAGATTGGGAGACCTTATTCCATGGGCAAGGGAAAGTCCGGCCTCCCAGAATGCAGCCAGCTCGTCTGCGATCTTCACGATGCTGCCGTCCAAGGGTGAAAAATTATCTGAGTTAAACCCTTCTTTTATTTCGGCCACCATCCTTGGCGCACCATTTTCCATGATCCTGTCCTTAAATTGATTTTCAAGAAAATATGTCAATTCCTTGTGCCAGCTTTCTGGAAGAAGAGGCAGCACCTTTTCTTCTATCTTTTTTCTTTCATATTCCTCAATAACAGCGTCAAGGCCGGGCACCTGCCTCTTTATGGGCGAGATGATGTCCCGGGTATAAACCTCGGGAAGGTCGTGCAGCAGGGCAGAGAAAAAATTGTTGTAAACCCGTTGCCTGCAAGGCCTTTTTATGAGTTTTCCCATGAGCAGATACACCAGAACGGATACCACCAGCATATGACCCAGGACGCTGGTCTGCGGAATCCGGGGTGTTCTTGACCAGCGTTTTTGAAACCTCAGCTGGCTGCACAGGTCTATAAAGTGGTGAGACTTGCCGCCTAAAAGGATCTTTTGAACACCCACCAGTTCAAAATAATCTTCTATTTTGTCTTCTATTTCCTTTTTGGTTTCATCTATACCGTACATCCTGGGATATGCATGGTAAACAAGCTCAAACTCCCATTTTGTTGCAAGATAATGAGCAGCATTTAATATCCGCCTTTCCGCCTTGCCGTCCCATTTGTCTTCCAGAAAGTTTTCCATCTCCTGCACCAGCGGCCTGCCACTCTCCAGGCTCTTGAGATCTCCCAGGTCGTCTTCCACCTGGGAAAGCACATAGCGATTGAGACTGGGACCGGCCTTTTTCATAAGATAATGAAATACCGGCGGTTTGAGATCAGTGAGCACTATCCTCTGGATGAGTTCAAAAAAACCCCCTTCGATCAGCCTGGTCCAGTTGACAGGCCTCACCTGCTCCTGAAACCTCCCCAGAACATAGGCTATGAGCATCTTATGGGCCTGTTTATCCAGCTCTGTCAGCTCCACCGGCCTTACATGATCGTTCCATCTCTGAATGCTTGCTGCCTCGAACACCCTTGAAATCAACCTGCCGTTAATCATATCGCGGTCCTTTTCTTGACAGAAAACCCAATTCCTGTTATCTGAACAATTCCGTCACTGACTTAATCATTTGTTCAGGTGCAGGCGCGTAGCTCAGGGGGAGAGCGCTACCTTGACGCGGTAGAAGTCGGCGGTTCGATCCCGCCCGCGCCTACCATTTTTGCTTTTTTAATTTACTTTGTCCAATATTATATGTATGAAAGAAGGCATCTGAAAGGCCTATTACGGCGGCAGGTGCCTTTCTTGATTTAAGGGCCTGTTCGGTCGTTAATACTTTGAGAGACATAGTCATAACTTTAGGAAAGTTCGAAACACATGATAAAGATAAAAATAAAAGGCGGAGACCTGCTGGAAACAGAGCCGGGAATCACGGCTGGAGATCTGCTGGCCCAGGTTCTGAGCAAAAAAAAGCGGAAGAAACTCTTACTTGCCAGGGTCAACGGAGAACTCCGGGACCTTTCCTTTCCCCTGACCGGAGACAGCGAGCTGGAGCCTGTTTTTTCCGGCGATCCGGAGGCCCTGGAAATACTGCGCCATTCAGCATCTCACTTGCTGGCCCAAGCGGTCAAGGAGCTTTATCCCCAGGCTAAACTTGCCATCGGACCGGCCATAGAAAGCGGTTTTTATTATGACTTTGATATCCCCGGCTCCTTTTCCCCTGAAGACCTGGAAAAGATAGAGACCCGCATGCAGGAACTTGCCAGGAAGGCCATTCCCCTGGAGCGCCGGGAGATGCCCTTGGAACAGGCGGAAAAGCTGTTTCGTGACCTGGGAGAAGACTACAAGGTAGAATTGCTGCATGACCTAAAGGCCCAGGGCGAAGAAACCGTCTCCCTTTATAAGCAGGACGGTTTCCAGGACCTGTGCCGCGGGCCCCATGTCCCGGACACGGGGAAGATACCTGCCTTCAAGCTCATTAACGTGGCAGGGGCATTCTGGAAGGGAGATGAAAACCGCCCGATGCTCCAAAGGATCTACGGTACCGCGTTTTTTACAAAAAAAGAGCTTGCCGCCCACCTTCAGAGGCTGGAAGAGGCAAAAAAGAGAGACCACAGGAAAATAGGCAGACAGCTGGATCTGTTTTCCATCCAGGAAGAGATAGGCCCGGGCCTTATACTCTGGCATCCCAAGGGTGCCATGGTCAGAAAGCTCATAGAGGATTTCTGGCGGGAAGAACATGTCAAAAGGGGTTACGACCTCCTGTTCACTCCCCACATTGCCAAGAGAGACCTGTGGAAGACCAGCGGACACCTGGATTTCTACGCGGAGAACATGTATTCCCCCATGGAGATAGATGATGTCAGCTACCAGATAAAGCCCATGAACTGTCCCTTTCACATAGCCATCTATAATTCCAGGAAGAGGAGCTACAGGGAACTGCCCCTCAGATGGTGTGAACTGGGAACCGTTTACCGCTATGAAAGGACCGGCACGCTTCACGGCCTCATGAGGGTCAGGGGATTTACTCAGGATGATGCCCACATATTCTGCAGACCCGACCAGCTGGATAGTGAAATTATAGACATCCTGGACATGACCCTCTACATGCTCAGGGTCTTCGGCTTTGACCGCTACGACATATACCTTTCCACCAGGCCGGAAAAGTACGTCGGGAGCGACGAGCACTGGGAGCTTTCCACCAGTGCTCTCCGGAACGCCCTGGAGAAACAGGGTCTGGAATATGAAATAGATCCAGGAGAGGGGGTATTTTACGGCCCTAAAATCGACATCAAGATAAAAGACTGCCTTGACCGCTCATGGCAGTGCTCAACCATACAGGTGGATTTCAATCTGCCTGAACGTTTCAATGTTCAGTACACTGGCATGGACAGCCGGCCCCATGCGCCTATTATGGTGCACCGGGCACTGCTGGGCTCTCTTGAACGTTTTTTCGGTGTTATGATAGAACATTATGCCGGTGCCTTCCCGCTGTGGCTCTCACCTGTCCAGGTGCGGGTTCTGACCATTACTGACCGCCAGACCGAGTGGGGAAAGGATGTACTGCAAAGCCTGAAGGCTGCCGGGGTGCGGGCCGAAATTGATCTCAGGAATGAAAAGCTGGGCAAAAAGGTACGCGAGGCCCAGATGGAAAAGATACCCTACATGCTGGTCCTGGGAGACCAGGAGGTTGCTGACAAAACAGTAAGTCCGAGGACCAGGGAGGGGAACAAACTCGATGCAATGCCGGTTGAATCCTTTGTCGAGATGATACTGGCGGAAAATGAAAGAGGAAAAACGGGAGGTGCAGTATCGCCAGAGAGCAGAGAGTAAGGGTTAATGAAAGGATAAGGGCGCCCGAGGTACGTCTCATCGCAGAAGACGGTTCGCAGCTCGGAGTGCTTTCCCGGGATGAAGCGCTGAGAAAAGCCAAGGATACAGGTCTTGATTTGGTGGAAGTGGCAGCCAATGCCAAGCCCCCTGTGTGCCGGCTCATGGATTACGGAAAATATCGTTATGAACAGAGTAAAAAGGCACAGGAGGCCAAAAAGCGCCAGACTGTAATCCAGGTCAAGGAAATCAAGATGCGTCCCAGGACAGATGTTCACGACTTGAACGTAAAGAGAAAAAAAATCATCAAGTTCCTGAATCAGGGCAACAAGGTAAAGGTTACTGTTACCTTCAGGGGGAGAGAGATAGTCCATCCGGAAATCGGCTTTGAAATGCTCAAGAAGATTGCAAACGAAATGGGCGATATAGCTGCTGTGGAGCACATGCCGAACATGGAAGGACGGGCCATGAGCATGATACTTGCTCCCAAAAAGGCCTGAGATCCAAAAAATTCTTGATTTTTCTTTGTATCAGTGATTGACCTCAGGGGCGTTTAAGGTTAAAAATTCCCTTTTGTGCCTTCCGAGGTTTGTTGTTGACAGGTTTAATGCCTTCTCAGGTCTTGAGCGCTGTCAAAAATCTTTTATGCGGAGTTTAGTACCATGCCAAAGTTAAAGACCAAGAGATCTGCCGCCAAGAGATTCAAAAAGACCGGCAGCGGCAAATTTGTATTCAACAAGCCCGGTCACAGTCATATCCTCACCAAGAAAACCAGGAAACGTAAGAGGAATATGAAGAGGGACAAGGTCATTTCAGAAACCATGAATACACACATAAAGCGTATGCTTCCGTATGCATAGGCTGTTTTAAGGAGTTAGAGACATGCCCAGGGTAAAAAGAGGTTTCAAGGCAAGAAGAAGAAGAAAAAAACTCCTGAAGCTTGCCAAGGGTTTCAGGGGGGCACGGCGCCGTTGTTACCGCCAGGCAAAGGATAGTGTCGAGAAGGCATTGTGCTATGCATACAGGGACAGGCGGGCCAAGAAACGCTCCTACAGACGGCTTTGGATCACAAGAATCAATGCCGCATGCCGCCTTAATGACATCTCATACAGCAAATTCATGGGAGGCCTGGCCAAGGCCAAAATTGGAGTAGACAGAAAGATCCTTGCAGATCTTGCCGTTACAGAGCCCCGTGCATTTTCACAACTTGTTGAAAGGGCTAAAGCTGCAATTTAATGCTGCCATTTGATTAGAATGGAACAACAGCTCAGAGAAATTGAAAAGGACGCCCTCTCGGCCATAGACAGGGCACAGGACAGCAAGACCCTCCAAGAGCTGAAGATAAAATTTTTAGGGCGGAAGGGAAGGCTTACCTCCATCCTTAAAAGCCTCGGCAGCCTTCCCAAGGAACAGCGTCCCCTGGCAGGAAAGCTGTCAAATCAGATCAAGACCAGGATAGAAAAGGCCATTCAGAAAAGACTGGAGGCATTGAAAGACCTGGTCCCGGGACCTGAGCTGATAAAGGGATTTGATCCCACCCTCCCGGGCAGACGTCTGCCTCCGGGCCACCTGCATCCTATTACCCAGGTACTTAACGAGGTCTGCCTGGTCTTTGAAAAAATGGGCTTTTCCGTGGCCCAGGGCCCTGAAATAGAGCTTGATTTCTACAACTTCGAAGCCCTGAATATACCGCCCGACCATCCTGCCCGGGACATGCAGGATACCTTTTATATCGACGACAAGGTTCTGCTCAGGACCCACACATCTCCCATCCAGATCCGCACCATGGAAAAGATGTCTCCGCCGGTCAGGATCATTGCCCCCGGCAAGGTTTACAGGTGTGATTCAGACGTAACCCACACTCCCATGTTTCACCAGGTAGAAGGGCTGATGGTGGACAGGAACGTTTCTTTTTCTCACCTGAAGGGCATACTCACCCATTTTGCCCAGGAAGTCTTTGACAAGGATACCTCGGTAAGGTTCCGGCCCAGCTTTTTCCCATTTACCGAGCCAAGCGCCGAGATTGACATCCAGTGCGTCATGTGCCGGGGAAAAGGCTGCCGGGTATGCTCCCAGACAGGATGGCTTGAAGTACTGGGTGCAGGCCTGGTCCATCCAGCGGTGTTCAGGCACGTGGACATAGACCCGGAAGAATACAGCGGGTTTGCATTCGGCCTGGGTATTGAAAGAATTGCAATGCTTCGGTACGGCATAAATGACATTCGTCTTTTCTACGATAATGATTTGAGATTCTTGAACCAGTTTTGAGATAATATCATGTTGGTACTGGCATCCTGGCTCAGAGAAATTGCACCCTACGAAGCAGACCACCTGGAGGTGGCCGAGAAGCTGACCCTGGCCGGCCTGGAAGTTGAGGCCGTTGAACCTGCATATCCATGGATGGAAGCGGCCCTGGTGGCACGTATATCCAGGGTTGAGCCCTTGAGCCAGGAAAAGGGCATGACGCTTTGCACCGTGGAAACCGGCACTGACGAGCTGCAGGTTGTCTGCGGGGCCCCAAACGTCCATGAGGGCATGCTTACGGTCTACGTGCCGCCGGGCACGGAGATGCCTGATGGAAAAGAAATCAAGGAGACCCAGATCTACGGGCACCTTTCCAGGGGCATGCTCTGCTCCCAGATGGAAATAATGCTCGAAGGAGATGCAAGCGGAATATTTGACATATCAGCGGAGTTCCCCTCAGCCCGGGTGGGCCAGAAATTTTCTTCTTTGGCAGGCATGGATGATCTGGTATTTGAAATCGGCATCACGCCCAACAGGCCTGATTGTCTCAGCATAGCAGGCGTAGCACGGGAAGTAGCTGCCCTCTACGGTATCCCGCTTAAGATACCCGCTGTAAGTTCAACTTATCAAGAAAAGCATCTGGCCGATGTATCAATAGGGATTGAAGATCCGCTGCTTTGCAGCCGTTATGTGGGGTCTGTAATTACAGGGGTCAGGGTGAAAAGTTCCCCGGGCTGGATGGCCCGTAGGCTTGCTGCCAGCGGCATACGTCCCATAAATAACATAGTGGACATAACCAATTATATCCTTATGGAAAGAGGACAGCCGCTCCATGCCTTTGACCTGGACACCCTTGCAGGACGAACCATTATTGTAAGGGTTTCTGAAGAAGGTGAAAGGATAGTGACCCTGGACGGGAAGGAACGCATTCTTCCTGAAGGGGTGCTGCTGATATGCGACAAGGAGAGGCCGGTGGCCGTGGCAGGCGTCATGGGGGGTCTGGATACAGAGGTCACTGAAAAGACAACATCCGTACTCCTTGAAAGTGCGTGGTTTGCGCCTTGGAGCATCAGGAGGACTGCCAAGCTTCTGAAGCTTCCTTCCGAGGCTTCCTTTCGGTTTGAAAGAGGAGTGGATTATGATGGCCAGCTCTCGGCTGCCCTGCGGGCTACAGATCTATTGGTGGAATTGGCAGAAGGCTCCTTTGAAGGCATTCGAGACGAAAATCCCCGGCCGTGGAAGGGAAAGAAGATCGCCATACGACCCCACAGGGCCAATACCCTTCTGGGCACTGATCTCGACGCTGAAAACATGTCAGGCATCCTGGAATCTATAGAAATCAGCGTAGAAAACTGCAATCCGAACAAAATAGAATGTTCCATTCCTTCCTTCAGGCCGGACCTGAAGGAAGAGATAGACCTGGTGGAAGAGATCGCCAGGCTTCATGGTTTTGCTTCTATACCCACCGAATCCCCGGTGGGAGAGCTCATTGTGGAACCTGCAGTTTCGGACAAGGCCTTCGTGGACCAGATTAAGATCTTTCTTGCCGGGCAGGGATATTCCGAAATCGTCTCCTACAGTTTTGTTTCACCTGAAGAGATCCAGGCCCTGGGCCTGACAGAGGATGACCCGAGAACCAGGATGGTAATGCTCAAAAATCCTCTGGCTGAAGACCAGTCTGTAATGAGGACAAATCTCATAAGCACCATGCTGTCAACCATGGCCCGCAATCTGAAAAAACGGAATATGGACCTTGCCTTATTTGAGACCGGGGCTGTTTTCTTCAATAGAGGGCAGGGCGTCCTGCCTGAAGAACACCAGAGGCTGTGTTGTGCGATAACAGGCAAACGATTTCCGCAAGTATGGGCGTGGCCGGAACAAGATGCAGATTTTTTCGATATCAAGGGTCTGGTGGAGAACCTCCTGGAGAAGGCGGGCATCCGAGAAAGCATCTTTCAGGTCTCCACTGCCCCTGAACCCTTTTATATTCCGGGCACCTGCATGGAAATCATCTCCAGCAAGGGCGTTCGTATCGGCACCCTCGGCCAGATTGCTGACCAGGTACTGAAAGCCTTTGATATTTCTTCCAAGGTCTTTCTTTCCGATATTTCAGTGCCGGCGGCAATGGAGGCAGCATCTACGGATAAAAGGTTCTGCCCCCTGGCCCGTTACCCTGCCGTTGACCTGGATCTATCTATAATCGTGGATGATTCGGTCAGGGTTCAGGATATTTTCTCATTCATTCACCAAAACAAACCGGACATCCTGGAAAGCGTATCGATTTTCGATGTCTACAGGGGTAAACCCGTTCCAAAGGGCAAAAAGAGCCTTGCCTTCAGGTTTATTTACAGGTCGGAGGATCGAACCCTGTCAGAAGCAGAGGTCCTTGCACTTCACGAACCCTTGATAAATACCCTGCTTGGCGAATTCAACGCTGAAATGAGGAGCTGAATGGGCAGAGGTTCTCTTACCAAGCTTCAGCTTGCAGAGAAAATAAGCGAGGAACTGGGCTTTTCAGTACGTTCCAGCAAGAAACTCGTGGACGCCGTCTTTTCCCACATGACAGAAATCTTGAATTCCGGGGAAACCCTGAAAATTGTTCGCTTTGGAACCTTCTGCCCCCTTTTCAAAAATGCCAGAAAGGGTATAAATCCATCTACAGGGGAACCCATTATTATTCCCGCAAGAAATACTGTTTCATTTAGACCAAGTCCCTTATTAAAAAAGATGGTCAATGCTGAAAAAAGACCGCAAATATTACCGGATAGGAGAAGTCAGCAGGATAGTAGGGGTTGAACCCCATGTCCTGCGGTTCTGGGAAAAGGAGTTCCGCCAGATACAGCCCAGGCGGGTGTCCAGACAGCGCCTCTACCGAAAACAGGACCTGGACACCCTGAAGACCATCAAGAAACTTCTCTACAAGGAAGGCTATACCATTGCAGGGGCAAAAAAAAAGCTGGAGAGCATAAATAAGGACACCTCTGCCCTTCAGGCACCGGCCGTAGTGCCCGCCTCTTATCAACATGAAATCCTCGAAGAAATCAAGAAGGAGCTTACGGAAATCAAACGGATACTATCCGGATGAACGCCTACAGGTACTGATTAATGCAAAAACTTGATGAAAAACAAGCTGAACGACTCAAAGAGCTTCGCTCCAGGATCGACCATATCGACAGGGATCTGGTGGCTCTTCTCCAGGAAAGGCTCTCTGTTGCAGAAAAAATTGGAAAGACAAAGGCCAAATCCCTGGCCCAGCCCCTGGATACCGTAAGGGAGAAAGAGGTAATAGACCACATTCTGGAATATAACCGCGGCATATTCCCTCCAGAGGGTCTGCAGGTCATATTCAGCGAGATAATATCTGCATGCCGTAATGCCCAGAGACCTGCAAGGGTCGGGTACCTCGGCCCGGAGACCACCTTTACGCACATGGCTGCTGCAGAATTTTTCGGTCATGCCCCTGATTTCATACCCGAGGGCAACATCACCGAGGTATTCGAGGAAGTAGAAAGAAAGCGTATAGATTTTGGAGTGGTGCCTGTGGAAAACTCGGTGGAAGGCACCGTGGCCCTTACACTGGACGGCCTTTGTGATTACAAGATCAAGGTGTGCGGCGAACTGTACATGCCCATATCTCATGATTTGATCAGCAAAAGCGGCAGGCTTGACAGGATCAGACGGATCCTTTCCCATCCCCATGCCCTGGCTCAGTGCAGGCTTTGGCTGCAGCGGAACCTTCCCGCAGTACCCACGGAAGAAGTAGTCAGTACTGCCCAGGCTGCCAGATGGGCCGCAGTGGACGAATCAGTAGCTGCCATAGCAAGTCCCCTTGCAGCAAGGACATATAAACTTTATACTGTTGCCAGAAGGATAGAGGATTTTGCCGGCAATACAACCCGTTTTCTGATACTGGGCCACGAATGCCCAAGACCCAGCGGCAGGGACAAGACCTCGCTGCTTCTGAGCCTTGAAGACAGGCCCGGCTCCCTGTTCAGGCTGCTTGAACCCCTGGCCGGAAAGGGCATCAATCTGACAAAGATTCAATCAAGGCCAGTCAAGGATGAGCCCTGGAGATATCTTTTTTACGTGGACATTGCCGGGCACATCGAAGACGAACATGTCAAAGAAGGCGTGGAATCCATACGCGGAGGCTGCACCTTTCTGAAATGGCTGGGATCATATCCAATGGGAGAAATGAAACATTAAGAACCAAGGCTTCCCCATAAGGCTCCAAGGGAAAGGGGTGTTTTATGAAACGAATGTCGTCAGTTGTATTTCTTATAAATATCATATCATTGGCTATATTCCTTTGCCCGGCGTCTCAGGTCCGGGCTGATCTGGATATCATAACGCTTGCCCAGACCAATGAGCCTGGAGAATTCTTCACCGTGGCCCTTGGCAGCGACCATGCCTTTTGGAGCCATTATTCCAAGGGAATATATATGTGGGAGACGTCAAACCCGGTACATGCCGGCACTAAGATATCCGATGATGAAGAAGTGGTTGTCCTTTCCGCTTCCGGAAGCAGGCTGGCATGGATTGATGACAGTGACGATATCCAGGTTTGGGATGGAGTCTCCACCAGCGAGTGGGAAGACGATGTCGTAAATACCATTTCCCTGTATGAAGAAAATCTCGCTTTCGTGGAAGAAGACCACGAGGATTTCTGGAACGAGGATACGGAAATATTCCTGAGGACTCCCGGCAAAAAGACTCAAATATCCGATAACGACTATTACGATATTGAACCCTCGGTTTACGGCAACCAAGTCGCCTGGGTCGGAGAACACGATGACAATTACGACCTTTTTTTCTGGGACGGCCAGAATGAATACAAACTGACAGATACGGATGGAGATGACAGGAGGCCAAGTCTTTACAACGGGGCCATTGCCTGGGACGAATGGGACGGTGATGATTATGAAATTTTTTACTGGGCAGGCGGTGCAAACATCCAGGTCACCGATGACGACGATTACGATGTGGCCCCGGTACTCAGGGACGGTCGCATCGTCTGGATAAAAAAGGCAGGCAGCTGCTACGATCTCTATTCCTGGAACGGCAGCCAGATAGAGCGCCTCACCAACGAATGCTACGACAAGATTACCTCTCTTGATTTCAACGGCAATGCCATCTTATGGTCGGCTGAGGAAGATTCGGAAAAAAACGTAAACTATGCAGTACTCTCAGCTACGTCTTCCAGGGCACAGACCGGATGGTGGTATAACCCTCAGGAACCGGGAACAGGACTTGCAACCGAGGTAAAAAACAACAGGATATCTCTTGCATGGTTCGTTTTTGACGAATTGGGGAGAACAACCTGGTACACTGCAGGCGGTGAAATGACCAGTCAGGACAGCTTTACCGGAAATCTTTACTCGTGGACAGGATGGTCATGGGGAGATAATTATGTTCCCCCGACATCAAACATCATTGGGACTATTGTATTGAATTTTGCCGGATCTCCTGCCGGCTCCGTTACCTTCAGCGTCAACATGAACAACATCGTTGTCACAAAGACATTTACCTCCTTTATGGCCGATTTCTCTCCTGGCTCCGAAGATTCCAGGAATATCACTGGATGGTGGTACGATCCGTCATATGACGGCATGGGTTTTTTCATGGATGCACGAGGCGGCAAAATGGCCTTGGCCTGGTACAATTACAGGGACGACCGCTCTGCCAGATGGTGGACTTCCTATAATATTTTCAGTGATGGCGCCCCCGTCTATATCGGAAACCTCGACGGCTGGACCGGGGGGCCCTGTGCCACGTGCCCATATAATGGTCCTCCTTCCATGATCCCGGCCGAAGGCGGCAGCATAACCATTACTTTTTCAGATGCAGAACACGCTGTGGCCCAAGCTGGCGACAATACTATCAACCTGGAAAGATTCCAGCTGCCTTGATTTATGTAATCAACTAAAAGGAAACAAAAAGACTTCAAGCGCCTTCTTGCTAGAAGGCGCTTTTTTATTTTCCGGGCTGAACCAGGTGGCTTGGAAGGGGTCTGCATTTTGCCAAAACATGTGTCTGTCTCAAGGTTAGCAGGGGCCTGATCCTCCAGGATTTACCTGCAAACAGTTCAGTCTGGCCCAAAAATCGATTAATAAAGGATAAAGACAGCAGTTACAAACCTGTTCACCTTAGACCTCCCGTCCAGCTGAAAAAATTTGCCTTTTTTTGCTCACTATTTTAAGAATCCATATAAATGGACTAAAAAAATTGGAGGGGTGGGGGCATGGAAAAGATCAATACTGGTAAAATATTCTGCAAAGTTAAAACCGGATCGAACAATCCCTTTGTCTTAACCGTGTTTCTTCCATTACTGTTCTTTATCTTTGCTCCTTCAAAAGCAATGGCAGCACCAGAGCCACAAGTGTCAATTCAGGTGCCTGATGCCCCGTTTATAGGAGAAAACTTCAGCATTGAATTGATGTTTGACAATACGGATGCCAGCGATGCCGGCTACGGCCCCTTTATAGATGTGGTGCTTCCGGTCAACGGGGCAGATGGGGCGGCAGGGACCCAGGAGGCTGACGGAATCGACGTTACAGGGGATGCCACGTACCTTGGGGTCTCTGTCACAACCGTCACCCAGACCTTTCCCAACGATGGCGGAGGAACCGGCTGCGTTCAGCACCCATTTGCAGTGGACACGACTGGAAATCCTTTACAGGTTTGCGGCACTGCCGGCGACAAGCTTGTCACCATCCAGCTTCCCTTTGGCTCCTTCGTACCTGATCAACCTCCAGCGGCCATAGAGCTCCCTGTCAGTATCAGCCAGAAGGCCGATCTCAATCATGGCATGGATATAAAGGCAAGGGCCGGTTTTCAATTCGGCGCAACTCCGGTGGACGATCATGCCACAGATCCCACCATTCTTTCAGACAGCGCCACGGATTCTTCGAGCTGGACAAGTTCTTCCACAGTTACCCCTACCCTCATAAGGCTTGAAAAAAATTATGTTGGTCCAGAGGATGAGACTGCAACAGGGCCCAATTTCCCACGGCTCTACCGCATCGAGGTGCAGCTTGCCCCAGGACAGACCATCACGAATCTGGACATAACAGATGACCTGCCAAATAACATGACATTTCTTGAGGTAAATGCCACATCCCCGTCGGGCGGCACGGTGATTTCGTCTCCCCCGGTAAACAATCCGGCAAGTCCTCCAAATAACGTTTTGGATGTTCAATTTTCTTCAGTCACTGCAGACAGCGACCCCGATTCCACTGACGCCTACGTGGTGTTTAAGTATTTCATTCCCCTTCAGGATGCAGACTCAAACAACGTGATCGATCCCCAAAGCGGTGACGACGTTAATTCCACCAACCAGGCCCAGGCAATTGGGGACTGGACCCCTCTGGATAGCAGGGATCCCTCCGGCCAGGACAATGCAGTTGCAGATGCTCAAGGCCCGGAGCACATCCTTGCGGATAAGTCCATAGCCATACAAAAGGGCGTGGCCATTGCAGTTGATGTCGGCGCTTCAGGTTACTCACCTGGAGACGTGGTGGAATATACCCTTGATTTTCAGGTTTCGGACTATTTCTCCATGGACGATGTCAACGTCACGGATATTGTTTCTGACGGCCAGGATTTTGACACCAGTTTCACTCCCCATCTTGTAACCAATGTTCATGGCACATCCAGTGACGTAACAATCACGCCGGATCACGACACAAACGCAGACGGCACAGAGACCCTGGTCTTTCATTTATCGAACAAGCTCTCTGGAGGCTGTGTGCCTGATTCCGGCACTGGCGGCGGACAGCCAGACTGCGACCAGTATAATCAGGGGCCAACCACCGGCCGCATAGTTTTCAGGACCATAGTAAAGCAGAACTTTGATGTCAACTATCCTTCAGGGGATGAGTCGGTGGACCAGGGGGACCTCCTTGACAACAACGTGAGGATAATTGGAAATCTCCTTTCGGTTGCAGATAACAGCAGTCCAACAGGCCAGCAAGAGGCAGACACCAGTGCTGTGTCCTTTAATATTTTGCACGGAGAGGTATCAAAAAACATATACGCAATAAACGGCAGCACAGACCTTCCAAGCCCATTGATTATGCGGCCCGGGGATACTGTCACATACCGTATCCGCTACTCCATGCCCACAAATGATGTGGAAGACCTTGAGTTCACGGACTATCTGCCTCTTCCTGTCCTGGATGCAACAGAGATTCAAACTTTTGATGACGTATCCAACGATATAGTTCCTGTTGCAGGCCATGCCAAGTTCGGCCCTGATGACACCTTCCACAATATATATGACGACGGCAGCGGTCATGACTATCCTTCCATCACTACGAGCGGACCTGAAAACAGTATAAGGTTCATATACGGGGACTTTGATGATAACGACACTGCTGAACGAACCATAGACCTTCTGTTTACAGTAACGGTCAATGATGACCCTTTTGCAGACGGCCTTTATCTGACGAACCAGGTAAGGGCAAATGACGGTTCCACCAACGCAGGTGCGTCCTTTTCCGACGGTATCATTCAAATCGAGCTTGGGGAGCCAGTGCTTGAGATAACCAAGGGTGTCTCCCAAAGTAACAATCCCAACGCAGTCATAAGCCCTCCACCATCAAATCTGCCTGTTGATGGCGATGCAACAAATTCGGATGCAAATGACACGGTTACCTTTGTGATAACCGTCGAAAATACGGGCCAGGCACCTGCCTATAATGTTGGAATTTACGACGACACCAACCAGGATATGGATGACTGCAGCCTTGTAAGCGTACAGGATGGAAGCGGGACAGATCTTGGTTACTCGGGGAACCTCTGGAATGGAGGCATTGCACTTAATGATCCCATTGATCAAAATGGCACGGCCATAGGTACCTTTACCTGCAGAATAAAGGAAGATGCAAGGCCCACGGACGTGATTGATCGCCAGGCACAGGTTGAATGGGCAGCAGGTGATGGCGGAGACCTTTACCCCAGAAAAAGTGATAATGCCACAGTCTCCATGGCACCTCCTTTCATGAATAAGTCCATCTCGTCAGTGGTTCCTGGCCCCATAAGCCCGAACATGACAATTGGTGACAATGTCACCTACAGGGTGGATGTCACCCTGCCAGAGGGTGAGATACCCAATCTGACACTTGCCGATACGTTACCTGACGGCCTTGAATACATAAGCGATACCCTTGTTGTGAATACCACCGGCTTTGGAGGAAGCCTTGCCTCTTCCACGGTCACCGTTAACGGGCAGACTGTAACCGTTGACATGGGTAATGCCACCGTGGATGCAGATAATGACGTAAGTAACAACAGCTTCAACATCACTTTCAAGGCAAGGGTCCTGGATGATATGACAAATAGTGCAACCACCCAGCTTCAGCAAAAGCCCAACACGGTTTCGCTTACCTATGATGGTCTAAGCCAAAGCATTACGGATATGGCGAGTAATTTTCTTGGAGAGCCCTATCTCCAGGTCACAAAGACCATTTCTCCGTCAAGGGCGGATGCAGGCGATGAAGTCACCATTGGCATTAGTGTGGATAACACCGGGACCTCTCCTGCCTTTGATATTTCCGTAACGGATGTTCTGGATGGGAGAGTCTTTGACGTAAATAGCGTAAGTGAAGGCACAACACCTGCCCACTTTACCTTCAGCTATTCAAGCCCAACCGTGACCTACAGCTCTGACAGCGGATTCGCCCTTTATCCCTTAGACAATCCCCTTCAGTTTTCCTTTATCACGTATGTCATTCAGGACATCGTGACGAGCACGCCCTATGAGAACACGGCAAATGCCACCTACAGCAGCGAAGATGGAGATGTTGAGGGAGAAAGGGGTGAAAGTGGAAACGATACCGCAACCATCCAGATAGCAACGGTCAGCTCGCAGAAGACCCTGGTGTCCACAAGTGAGCCTGCAACAAGCGGTTCCGCCAACCCTGTTGCCATAGGGGAGACCGCCACCTTTGACGTAACCTTCACCATACCAGAGGGTGAGACAAAGGAGGTTACGGTCTTTGACCTTCTGGAAAACGTCTCCGGGACCCCATGGGGAGAATATGTCGAGCGCTCTGCAATGATCATGAAGACCTCTTCTGCTCTTTCCTGTATCGGCAGTATCTGCACAGACTCACTTAATGGAGCAGCGGCCAATGACTGGGTTAATGCCGACAGCTACGTGCAGGTAAGTGACACAGCAAACGGGAGGCGGATTTCCGTGGATCTTGGAAACGTCACCAATTCAAACAACGACAACAATGCCCTAGAGTCTTATGTGCTGAGAGTCACGGTCGTAGTCCTCAACAACAACGTGACAAATGGTGGGACAAACCTGCCAGACAGGGGAGGACTGGTGTATCAGGATGCCTCAGGCACCAGTTACACCCTTGTTTCCAATAACGTGGACCTGCTGGCAACAGAGCCTGTCCCGCAGATCCAAAAGACTGCCTCTCCAACCACGGCGAGTGCAGGGGATGAGATAACCTTTACGCTTCACATCTGTAACAGCGCCTCGGGGGATTCGGCTGCCGCGGGCTTTGACTGGACCTTTTCTGACACGCTTCCTGACAGGTACGAAGCCATATCCTCTGTACACGTTGATGCAGGAAGTACCGGTGCAACCGTGACAACCAGCCACTCGGGAAGGCACATTTCAGAGAAAATAGACCGGCTTGACCCGGGAGAGTGCGTGGACGTGACCTACACGGCCACCCTGATCGATTCTGTTCAGTACGCAGAACAGATAACAAATACGGCTTCAGTTAATGCCACAAGTCTTCCAGGCAACCACGGCACTGGAAGTGCTACCCCAGGCAATCCTGGCGATACAAACGGTGAAAGGACAGGTGGCGGCGGCATCAACGACCTTCATGCTTCGAGCAGTGCAACCGTTACTATTGAACAGCCTACCCTAACCAAGGATATGCTCAATCATAAGAACTGGTACGCCATAGGGGATAATGCCACATTCGTGATCACTGCCGGTCTCCCAAAAGGCACCTCAAAGAATTTCGTCATTACTGATCACATTCCGTCGGGACTCGAGCTGGAGTCAGCCTCCCTCAATGTGTCTCTGCCCTCTGGTGCATCTTCCACCAATGCACCCCTGGATGAGTCGAACAGTGCCTTTTTCAGCTACGATTCCTCAAATGGTGTAATGACCCTGGACTTCGGAAACGTGACGGTTCCAACTGCAGGAAACGTGGCAATCACCTACCAGACGGTTGTGCGTAACATCATGGCCAACCAGGACGGGACCCAGCTGCTAAATACAGTGGAATTATCCTACGATGATCCGTCAAATCCCGGAAACAGCCTTACAGTGGGGCCAGTGGACAATCAACAACAGGTACACGTGGGCGAGCCGAACCTTGAGATGACAAAGGTCATAACATCAGGGGCAACCGACGTGGACGCCGGAGACACAGTGAGCTGGCAGGTGAGCATCCAAAATACAGGTCATACCACTGCCTATCATGTAAACTGGCAGGATGCCTTGCCAGACGGCCTCTTTAACATCTCAAACGCCCATGTAACCGTTTCTGGCTCGGTATTTCTGAATGGAACCTCTACTCCGGTTTCCGATTCCAGCGTGCAGATAACCACCACGTTGAATACCAATGACACCATTTCCCTGCCGCTTTTCCAGATCGGACCAGGGGCCTCCATTACCGTGACCTTTGACAGCGTGCTCATGGACAGCGTGGTCCCGGGCCAGGTTCTGGACAACCAGACAAACGCATCCTACACAAGCCTGGTAAACGGCAACGGAAGGGACAACAGCTCCGGCCCCGGCACGGTAGATGATGATAACGACGCCCAGCTCAACAACTATGAGGAGTCTGCCGGCCAGTCCCTGACAGTGGGCACAAGCGTGGCCATTGACAAGCAGGTAGACAAGAACCAGGTGACCGTTGGGGACACTGTCACATTCACCATAAGGGCCAGTATCCAGGAGGGAACAATCCCTGGACTTACCATCCATGATGTGCTGCCCACGGGTTTTGGTTATGTCAGCCACCAGGTACTCGTAGGGAACAGCGGCATCACCTTCTCCAATCCAAACTATGACCAGAACGTTGGATTTGGTCAGGAGGTGATGATCGACCTTGGGGATGTCGCCAACCCCGCAGATGGGAGAACAGGTGACGATTACGTGGAGGTTGAAATAGTGGCAAAGGCCATGAATATTTCCTCCAACCAGGCTGGAACGGTCTTGAGAAACGGCCAGGAAAGCGAAGGTTCGAATGTTTACCTTACCTTCTCCCAGGGTGGTGGAACAACCAGGGTCGATTTCGATCACGATCCGGCAACTCCTGGCATCCAGGGAATCCCGGTGGAGATAGTGGAACCGGATCTATCAATAACAAAAACGGCCCAGCCTGACCACCAGTCCCTTGGGGACATGGTGACCTTTACAGTGCAGGTCTCTCACACGGGTCAAAGCACCTCTGATGCCCAGGACGTGGTGATACAGGATCAGATTCCGGCAGGAATGAGTTTTGTGGATTCCTCTCTTCCGGTATCGGACGTTTCCGTGAATGGACAGCAGGTGGAGTTTCGCATCCACTCCCTCACCTTGTCACAGGGGCAGACCTCCTTCACCTACAGGGCAAGGGTGGACCTTGACGCCACTGTGGATCAGCCTCTTACCAACTCGATGCACCTGACGTGGAAGAGCCTCTCAAGGGCAACTGGCGCGGCAGACAGCGGCAGGACGGGCCATGACTGCCCACCTGGCCTGAACGATTACTGTGATGATGCATCCTCAACGGTCATGCCCACAGCAAATGCTGCTGTTGATGCACAAAAGACCGTAAGCATTGCAGATGATGCGGATGCAAGCGGGGATGTATCCTCAGGTGACACCCTGGAGTACACAATAACCATAACCAACGGCTCTTCGCCGGTTACCGGGACGATCTTCACTGATGTAATCCCGGAAAATACCACCTACGTTCCAGGAAGCATGACCCTTGACTCTGCATCCCTGACCGACGCCGCAGACGGGGACGATGGGGACTATGGCCACAATGTTCCAGATGGAGTGAGTGTAAGGATAGGGGATATGGCTGCAGGACAGAGTGTCACCGTTACCTTCAGAGTCAGGATCAATGATTACACCCCGGCCGGGGTGGTAATTTCCAACCAGGGTGTTGTGGATACAGACCAGTCAGTGCCTGAGCCAACCGATGCAGACGGAGTCGACGAGAATGGAGATCAGCCAACGGATATACCGGTGGGGGGAACAGCAACCTCAAACCTCAGGGCAGAAAAGGAAGTAAACCTCACCAATGATTCCGTAGCCCCCCAAGACGGCACTATAAATGTTGGAGATGAAATAACCTATACTATACGTCTGCTGAACACCGGTTCCTCGGAGTTGCATAATGTGAATTTCTCTGATGAAATACCCTCAGGAGTGGAGATAACCAGTGTTACAAATGGAGACTGGACTCCTCCCTCTCAGAATGTTACTTCACACTTTGATTCAATACCGGCAGGCAGCACCCGGATCATTACTATTACAGCCATTGCAGGGGTACCGGGTACAATGACCAACCAGGGAGTTGTCACCACTGATGAAACACCAGAGGTTCTTACTGACGGCAATCCAGACCCGGCAGACGGCGAACAGCCGACTACCTTTGCAGTGGCACCCTCGGGTTCAACTGGCAGCCCTGCCCTTGGAATTACCAAACAGGTCCAGCTTATAGATGATACCAATAACGACGGGCTTTTGAATCCGGGTGAAAGTTTCAGATATGCCCTGGTGCTTTCAAACACGGGCAGTGCTGCTGCTGAAGGTGTAGTCCTATCAGATCCTGTGCCGGCTCATGTGAGCCTGGTGAGCGGAAGCATTCATACCAGCCAGGGAGCAATGGTATCGGAATCTCCTGTTGAAATAAACATAGGTACGGTACCAGCAGGTGACTCCGTAACTGCTTCCTTTGACGTGATTGTTGACCAAAATGCAGGAGCCGGTCTTGTGATTTCCAATCAGGCGGTCTTGACAGACAGTAGTGGTACAAGCACCGTCTCGGACGACCCCGGAACCGATGACGGCACTGACTGCTCTTCTGCTGCCAAAAACTGCGGCGATGGCATCACAGGTAACGACGACCCGACCAATGTCATGGTCTCGGCACCCCAGGTATTTGATCCGCCTTCTGCTGAAAAGACCGGGATATATGAAGGAAACTCTGTTATCACATGGCGTCAGGTCTGGATAAATAGCGGCAACGCCCAGGCCAACAGGGTGAGGGTCATTGATCCCATCCCGGAAAACACATCATATATTGCAGGCACCCTTTCCTGTGTTCCCATGGGTTCTTCCACCACAACAAGGTGCCAATATGACGACACTAGCAATGAGATAATCTGGGAAGGAACTATCAGCCCGGACCAGGGTGCAGCCGATGAAGAGGAGGCTGCCAACGAAGTGATAATCGTCTTTCAGACAAGATTAGAAAACGGCGTGCGATCTGCCGAAAATCTGACCAGCGGCTACTGGGATGCGGATGGAGACGGTTTCATTGATGATGATATAGAAAACAACCAAATAGCGATAACATCAGCAGCCTCTGTGCAAATGCCGGTAAACGTGCCGCTGTTTAGCGGCCCTGGTGCCGCTCTTCTGGTACTTCTCATAGGTATGGCCGGGTGCATAAAAAGGATGACCAGATCTTTAGGGTAGTTGATTGCGCCGATCCAAAAAGCTAAAGGATCGCAAAGGCACTCCAGTTTCCGGTTCAGCCCCTGTGGAACCCTGACTGTCCGGAAACTGTGGCATTGATATTTTCTCTCTCACCATTAACGGCATAAAATGAAACAACTAATCACTGATTTAATCTTCGGCAACAGTACATCTGTGCCTGTCTCGAATAGGATCCCGACTTAGTTGCAAAGTGAGCTACACCAAAATGGTTCCAAATTCAGTTCTCCGCTAATACCGTGTATATTGTAGGTTAACGAGTTATGAGGCATGATCAGCTGTTGATCTTGAAATACTGCAGGCTGCATGTTTTCCACGTTAATTGTGCCTGCAGTCTGGCTCCTTACCAGCGAAATGTCCCAAGCCTGTCCCAATGGAGGACCGGAAAACAGATAGGCCGGCAGATTATTTTTTTCCGTTGCAGGCCCAAGAGCAGTGTACCAAACGGGGTTTCCTGAAGTATCGTAAATATACCAAACAAATGCAATTTTTGCCTCCTGGCCAGTCTCTTCAAGAGGGAATAATACCACACCCTGTCCAGGCTTTTCAGGATCCCACCAAAGCCAGCCAGGGCATTCAGTCATTGAGAATCGACTCAAATTGAGTTGACCGGAAACTCCATGAACCTCAAAAGTCATTGTTATGGCAGAATCCGACAAAAAATCAAAAGTCACAGTTCCGGCAACAGCCGACTTGATCTGGCTTACATCCCAGCTTGTTCCAAAGGCGGGGCCTGTAAAGCTGTAAAGATTGCTGGTCAGCTTACCATTGGAAATGGTCCCCCAAAAGGTGGTCCACAGAGGGCTTCCTGACTCGTCATAAAGGTACCATGCCCCGCAAATACAATTTTGCGTCTCATCATGTTCGATGAACACCCCTGTCCCTTCACTTGAAGGATCCCACCACATTCCCGTGTAATCGGACGCAAATATCAAAGGTGTTTGAACAAGCAAAAGATACGATAAAAAAGAAATGACCAACTGCATCCTCTTCATGGCATCACCTCCTTTGATCTTATCTTATAGTCCCCAACATTTGCTAACTCGTTTATTCTCTGAAAATAAGGATTGGAGTTTTATCAATCCCTTTCGAATGGCAACTGTACATCTCTATTAAATAGACTGTCCCATTCGATTATCTCCGGGCAGAAATAATCTCCTATTACCTGGATTACAATTTGACCATCCATGACTGACTGGTTCCCGCTTGAATCTGTAGCCTTGAGGGTAAAATAGTGCAGCCCCGGTTCCAGTTCCTTATCGATTTGCAAGGTAAAGGGCTGATTTTCTGAAATATTTGCAAACCGGGGTTCTGCAATTGTTGATGCAATAAGCTGGTTGTTCTCATATAGTTCTACCCTTGCAAGATTTTCAGTTTCACCGCTTATAAAAATCTCAGAAGAAGACGCAAAAGGAGTATAGCTGGTTAATTTAATTTCAGGAGGAGTTAAATCTATAAAAACATTCACTGACTTTTTATCCAGAATTTCACCGGATTGGCTCCGCAGATATAAATTCAGATGATGCAGGCCTTCAGTCATTGATGGAAGGGTGACATCGAATTCATTACCAACATTAAATTTTGCAATTTGTTTTGTATTTTCATATACCTCCAATGTACCAGGTTGAGAGGTTTGGCCTGATAGTTTTGCCCTGTCTCCCTGTTGACCATATTGGGCTATGTCCCAGGTTAGGAGCCGGATTTCAGAAAAAGGGATAAAAGGAATATCGGAGGGCACTGGACTTCCACCCAAACGCAGTGAGGGATCACCAAACAACATGAATTTTCTCATATGATGATAAATGGTTTGAGGTATCCAATAGCCATCGTCGGAATAATGGCCTGAAGTAAGACATTCTCCAGTGGCAATATCCAGCACGTTTTCATAATAATAATTAATCAGGGCCTGATTCCACATATCACCCAGGATGACAGGCTCAGAAGAAGATGCCAGGTTATCGTAGGATTCAAAGAAGTTCTTTGCTAAATCTAGACCCCAGCCTTGACTGCCAGTGTAACTTCCTATGTAGGCTATTGCCCCAACAGGCCTTCTTACTGTTAAATGCTCTGCACAAGAATTGACATCATAATTCTCCGGCTGCAATGCTGCAGGTTCAGGTGCAGGACTGGGCCATCCATTTTCCGGCGGCTCGCGCCCATCTTTACTCAGGTATTTTCCTTCAAGGGTGTGAAATTGAGCCGTGTAACAAGCTGCAGCAAAAACAACGGGAAGCTGCTCTCGGTTTGTGAGATCCAGAACATAGCGACATACGTAGTACGAATCTAATTGACATCGACCGCCATGTCCCAAATAACTTACGAAGCCAAAACCACTGTTCCACAGATTGGTTATTTGCTGTATGTACCCTGGGTCATCATGGTGTTGGGAAAAATAGTATTTGGTCTTTGTAAAACCTGAAAGGGTATTATCAGCTATCCAATCGTTTGTGTTCTCATCTCCAGGATAATCTCCAGTAAGCAAAAGGGTCTTGAAAAACCATGAAGGATGGTAGTCGTTTTCATATCTTATGACCTTTTCCACGTAATTTTGGAGTTCCTCACTGTTTGATACCGGGACACGGCCTACGGCAACATCCGGCAGTGAATCAACTTGGTCAATCAGGAATTCATCGCAGGTGGCTCCATCATTGGACATCTCGCCAATGTATCCGTTGCCGTTTTCATCCCAATCATCAAAGACCTGCGTGCCATTTTGAACTCTGTATAGGTCGGCATAATAGAGGTCAGCAGGGAAATAGAATTCTCCGAATCCAAAGTGTTGCTCACTGGGTAGGTGCCGGCAGTAACGTACTGGAAATTTATCGCTGTCTCCAACAAGCATGACATAGGCAGTGTCATAGTGTTGATTGGCATAGGCAATGGCCTTTTTGATCTTTTCGGGTAAGTCTCTGGAATTACTGAACCTTGGATCCATGGATATTGCCTCAATTGTAATGATATTGGCAGGCATGCCGGAAGAGGATTTATGAGCAGCAAGAGGGACCATAATGGGTCTGAATTCTGATGGCGTTATTATCAAAAGCGACGATTTTGTCTCTATGGGGTAGTACTCTATTGTTATATCATCAGAACCCGTTCTCCCTGACCAGTCCTCTGCACGAACTATTACTTCATTTTCACCCTCAAACAGGAACTGACAAATATTTAAGAAACCCCCGAAGGAATATCGAGATTCGCCTATCTTTCCAAAGCTTATGTTCAAAGAGTTTGTTTGATGAGTTGCAGCAGATGTAACTTCAATGGTCACTTTTTTTAATGCATTCTCCGAAACTATCGTTCCTCCAAACTCTCCACACGTTCCGCCTTGATATTCAAAAGAGTCAAAATAGAAGTGGTGGTCATTTGAGGGTTTTTGAATTTCAACCTGTGGAGCTGTTGTGCTTGCCTGAGGCTGTGTGCCCAGATTCGTGAAGACCAAATCATCCAGATAAAAACCGTAACCTGGAAATACCTTGAATTCGACCTTCCAGATATTTTCCGATTCTGAAGAAACAAAAATAAAATGGGTGACATCACTAGGCCCAGCACCTATCTCTATTGGGCCAACTGACTGAATCCTTTGATTATTGTTGTCATAAGCATTCAAGTAAACATACAGGGTATTTCCTGCTGTATTTTGATCAGAGCCGATGTAGGCACCCACTCCTGATTGACCAGCAGTGAATTCAACTATGATGGCACCAGGAAATTCCTCTCCAGGATGTTGATTGGTAATAGCCTGGGAACCGGAAATTGTTTGAACATTGGGAGAAGAAACCAAAGGCATGGTGGGGAAAAGCACACCTTGTCCGGAATACTGATTGTACACTTCGGCACCATAAGGCTGATCTTCAAAATCTATAACATACTGAAAACTCGGAAACATATCAGAAAGCACACTTGGATCTATGTGAAATAAGTCTGGATCCAAGAAAAACGAATCAGCGGCCAGGCATGGAGGGCAAATATTTAAAATGAAACAAACTGTGCTTGCCAAAAAAACCGTGGTAAAAATTTTTCCAAAAAGCCGACGAAAAGCAGGATTCTTCATGATACCTTCCTCCTTTTCATTGCTATTAGCAAAAATGCTTTTGGAATATATGTATCTAAAGAATTTTTAGATGAAAGTTTTTATCTTGTCAAGATACCCTGAAATGCACTCACACGGCGGGCTTAGAGCAAGACTTTTAGGCCGGGCAGCAGGCTGTATCCTTTTGATTTTGTCTCAACGCACAAACCTGAGAAGGGTTTTCATAAGCATGTCTTCTGAATAGGGCTTTGTAAGAAAATCATTCATGCCTGCATCAAGACAGCGTCGACGATTGGTCGTACTGGCGGTCAGTGCCACAACTGGAGTATTGGAATTAAGCCTGCTGTCCCTTATCCTCGAGGTAAGTTCGTAGCCGCTGCAATCTGGAAGCTTGATATCCATGAAAATGGCATCAAATCCTATTTTTTCAATTGCCTTTTCAGCTGCCTTTCCATTCGAAGCAACTACAGCTCGAATGCCGTTTTTTCTAAAGATATCCAGCAGGATCTGCTGATTTATCCTTTCATCTTCTACTACCAGCACCCTCGTCCCCTTAAGAAGCTCGGTACCATCTGCTTGGTTTTCACGTCCGAAAAAATCGTTCTCGAAGATTTCACCTGCACTTCGTCCGGTAGCCCTTGGAAGTTCTGAAAGCACTCCTTTCATTGCAGATGGCTTCATCACAAAGCCGATGGGACTGTTTACGCCACGGCCGTCCGCATAGGATGAAATGCCCATCATTTCAAGTGCGGGGATCTCTATTACAATGAAAGCTGCTTCTGCCTGGTCGCATCGTAAACCAAGGGATTTTGAGCTGATATCTTCCAGATCATTTATGTCTTTCCAATTTACAAGACATACAAATCTGTGCCCTTTTAAATCTCTTTTATCCAGCCACCGGGCAGCCTCTTCAAGGGAAGCCATGTTTTTTATCTGGATATCTTCCAGAGAGAATCCCCTGTTCAGCAGGCCTGAAGAAAAGCTGTCACTATTGATCATGAGGAAAGTGGGGTATTTGTCTTTGAATCCAGCCTTCAAGACCTTCTTGTTATGAAATAAACGCGGCTGTGCCGGAATAGTCAGAGTGATGAGCAAACTATTTCCAGACTCAGCCATTTCCAGGCTGCCCGACATGGCTTCCACAAGACTTCTGCACACTGAAAGCCGGGAGTCTTCCTTAATGTTCATCGGCGTTGCGGCCAATGCATCTCCGGCATCTATTCCCAGGCTGACACAGAGACCATGCTCCTGCACGTGCTTTATATTCAAATCTATTGTGCATGCCCCTTGACTCCTGCAGGCAAAATCAAGAAGCCTCACTAAAACCCGCTTGATAATGCCTCCTTTTCCCTGATAACATTCGGGCATATCATCTATTTCAAGAGAAACTCTGCACTTATCTGGATGCAGGAAGATAAGCGCCTCCCGCACATCTTCCATCAAGGTTGTGATACAGAAAGAGCCTTTCTGCTCATCCTCTCTTCCAGGTATTTCTGTGTCAACAAGCCCGGCCATGTCATCAAAAACGGCCAGCAGTTCACCTGCAGATTTCCTTATGGCTGCAATATATTCCCTGAGGGGGCTTTGCGGATCTTGCCGCATGGCAAGCTCTGACAGGCTTATGATGGTATTCAGGGGCGAGCGCACCTGGTGTGTCCATTCTGCAGGAAGACAATCCAGGATTTTTCTTTGTCTTTCAGGTATGTCCTTGTTCATGGAGCGGGTTTTCATGCCTGTTTCTGAAGAAGTCTTTTTATCTTATAAAGCTGTTCTTTTGCCCCTTCAAAATCCAGATTATTCAGGCAGGATTCCATATGAATAACAATTTCTTCAGGAAGGGTTGCAAGAAAGCCTTGTTTCAGGCGCTGCCACGTACTTTCCGCATCAATATCGTTCAATGAAAGAAGTTCGTCAAGACGCTCCAAGAGTTCAATCTGCTCACTGTTATCCCGGCTGGAACCCTTCCCCTGTTCGGTACCAGGGCCCTTCACAGATCGGGATATGACCTCTATATGGTACTGGACATCCTTGAGCAATTCCTCGGCCCCTGACAGGTTTTCTGCCTTAAGCGTCTTTTCCAGGGCGACACAGCCTTTCCTCAAAGACTTGGCCGAAAGGTTTGCAGCAACTCCCTTTAAGGAATGCACAAGTGATTTGAGCTCCTTGATATCTCCCTTATGCAGCAATCGGCAGGCCTGGTTACCAAAATCTTTATACTGGTCGGAAAACTTGTGGAGGAGGTCAAAAAAGAGTTTTGTGTTGCCCCTGAATCTCCTCTCAGCATCGTGGAGGTCAATTCCCTGGAGACGATCAAATCTTTCAGACTGCCAATCCTTTTGCCCGTGAACAGTCGCCTGTTTGAAATTATCCTTTCCATCCTTTCCTATTTTTTTAAGCCATCTCTCCAGGACCGAGGCAACTGTCTCAGGAGTCACCGGCTTCATCAAGAAATCATTCATACCGGCCTGGAAGCATCGCTTCCTGTCATCCTCGAAGACACCGGCGGTCATTGCCACAATAGGGATATCCCTGGTTGCCTCCATTGAGCGCAGAACCTTGGCAGTCTCGTAGCCGTCCATTTCCGGCATCTGTATATCCATCAATATCAGATCAAATCCCTTTTCAGCCAGGGCAACGGCTTCCTTCCCGTTTTCAGCAGTTACCACCTCTGCCCCAGTCCTGGCAATTATGTCCCTTGCCACCATCTGGTTGATCTCGTTGTCTTCCACCAGGAGGATTCTGGCACCAGCAAAAACTGATGCATCCATATCTGCGGAGAGGAATCTTTCTTCAGACTTTGGCCGGTATGGTTGACCTGTCAAAATGGTATTAAGTATTTCCTGCACGGCACTCTTCTTGACAGGTTTTAGAAGGGGCATCAATCGGGATATTCCCTGAACCTCCTGCCATGAAGATTCGAGATCGAAACGGTGGCAGGCCACGACGAACAGACCTGGATATTTCTCCAAAAAATCCAGGGGTTGTGAAACAGGAACATCTTTGTCCGCATCGATAAATAAAATAGTTCTGCCCTTGATCAGATCCATAGTTTTTTCCAAATTTTCAGGCAGGATCTTGGAAACATTAGGAACGCCGCTTGATATCAGCATATTCTCCAGTGCCCGGCTAAGCTTTCCATTTGAACAGCACAATATTATGGCCATATCATCAGGAAAACCGCATAAAAACCCTTTTTGCGTTTCCGGCTCGTCAGAGATCTCCATTTTGACCCTAAAGGTAAACCTGGTTCCTTCACCAGGCGTGCTGTCAACTTCAATGACACCGGCCATTAAATCCGCTATTTTTTTGCATATGGCCAGGCCCAAACCCGTCCCCCCAAATCTCCTGGTGGTGGAAGTGTCAGCCTGGGAAAACATTTCGAAAAGCGTGTCCAGCCTGGCAGGGTCTACTCCAATCCCTGTATCCTCAACACAGAATTCGAGCGCAGCTTTTGAACCATGTATACCGGTACATCTGCAACTTAATACCACCTCTCCTTCAGGGGTGAATTTCAAGGCATTTGAAACAAGGTTGGTCAGAAGCTGCCCCAGACGCATGGGATCTCCCACCAGGAGATCCGGCACGCTGCTGTCAATGTCGATTATCAGCTCGGCTCCTTGGCTGGATCCCTGCTCGGAGCACATGTCTACCAGGTTCTCTATCACTTCCTGCAGGCTGAATCTGGTATTCTCAAGTTCCATCCTGCCGGCCTCGATCTTCGAAAAATCAAGTATGTCGTTGACCAACGCCAGCAGAGAATGGGCAGACGTGCTTATTATCCCAAGATAATCACGCAGCTTGGAAGGCAGACCCTCCATCTCCAGAGCCAGCCCGGTAATGCCTGTTATGGCATTAAGGGGTGTCCTGATCTCATGGCTCATGTTTGCCAGGAATTCCGATTTGGCCCTGCTGGCCTCTTCGGCCCTTTCTTCAGCCATACGCATCTCGCGGGCCTGTTTTTTCAGAAGGATGTTGGATTCCTCAAGTTCCCTTGTGCGCTGGACTACCTTTTCCTCAAGGGTTCTGGTAAATTCTTCCAGCCTGAGATTGGCCGCCTCCAACTTGCTGGTATATTCGGCCTGCAGCTGTTCCTTCTCTCGGCTGAGTATGTTTATCCTGTCAGCCAGGGCGATGGAGAGCAGAATGACCTCCCATGCTGACCCGATCTGTATGCCCCAAATTGTAAGGAAATTATTCGGAAGCATGCCAAAGGATTTCATGGCGAATATGGCCATGCCGGCCAAGGATACTGTCCAGGCAAAGACATAATATCTGGCAGGCCGGTACCCCCTGAACAGACAGATGAACCCTGCTGCTATATGAACGACCACGGTAATTATAAACAAGGTTGCAAGTCTTATGCTGATTGTATAGGGGATGATAAGACTTATTACTGCTCCCGCTGCTGCAAGGTAAAGAAATGCCTTGAGCAGTGCATCTATTGCCCAGATGTTTTTCCTGGTATTCAGAATGCCCCTCGTGAACTGGGTACCAAAGAGAAACGCAGTAAAGATGAAAAAGGGGAGACTGATATTGGCCCAATGGGGACTCTGCGGCCAAAGATATTTAAAAGATACTCCTGTCAAGCCAAGCTGGAACAGAAAATTCAACAGGACAAAAAGAACATAATAAAGATAAAGGGGTTCTTTTATGGATATATAAAGGATCATGTTGTACGCCAGCATGGCAAAAAGAATGCCGAAGTACATCCCCAATGCTGTTTCCTCGTTTTCCACCTTGTCGATGAATGCAGCCGGGGTATAAAGTTTCGCAGGCAGATTAAGCGAGCTTGAAGTCTTCACCCTGACGTAAAAGGTCAGGGTGGTTTCAGCCGGTATCTTGAGAATAAAGACAAAATTTCGGTAAAGTACAGGACGATGCCAGAAATCCTGTCTATCACCTTCGCTGTATACCCTGTATAAACCATCAGGCTTAGGTTCATATAGTCCGACGTGGTCAAGGAGGGGATATTCTATCTCAAGATATCGGTTTTTCTCTACTTGATCAGGGTTCCGAATGGAAAATCTGAACCAGTAAGCCGAGGAGGTGAATCCAAAGCCTGGAGCAAGTTGACTGCTTCGGACAAAACGACGGCTTGTTTCGTCTGACATTATGTCCGTCAAGGTCAATATGCCCTTGGGATCCTCGAGGTAGTAGAGATAAGGGCCCAGATTGTACTGTTCCTTTTGGTTTTCCAGTACGATCGGCGCATCTTGCGACGAGGCTGTGTCTGCAAGAACAACTTGAAAAAGCAAAAATATGGCAGTGTACACCAAAAAACGGGCATATAATCCCGACAGAAAATACTTTCCAGCAAGAGAACCAGCACGTTTATGGAACAAGACTCCTCCCCAGGATATGCTGCGCCCTTGAATCTCCCTCAAGAACTCATTCAGCCGTTTATGTTCAATAATTTTCAAGGCCTTGACACTATTTTTTTATAATGTTATAGCTTACGAGCTTTTGAAAAAGGGCGGATAGCTCAGTTGGGAGAGCACCGGCCTTACAAGCCGGGGGTCACAGGTTCAAGCCCTGTTCCGCCTACCAAAATAAAATAGTAAGAAGCGGGGTCGTAGTTCAGTCCGGTTAGAACGCTGGCCTGTCACGCCAGAGGTCGCGAGTTCGAGTCTCGTCGGCCCCGCCAGAATATTTCAAGGGGCTGTGGTTTGAATAGCACAGCCCCTATTTTATTCCGAAACAACACCTGATTACCCATCCAAACATCTTCCCCTCGGGAGCATTCCCAGTTTGTTCCCAGACAAGGAATGACGAAGAAGGGCAAGGATCCGTGCATATCTTTCAAGGTCCACCAAGCCGCTGTGCAGATTTCAAATTCTTCTCGAATACAGATATCGCCTGTCTCGGCGGCTTGACTGCGGCTGAAATTGGCTTCCTTGTGGTGAAACCTTTCAAAAAGCACCCCACTAATAGAGGACAAACTGGGAATGCTCCCTTCCTCTCAAAGCTGCAGCGTGATCTTTATTGATCAGACGACGGCTGATTCAATGTCAGGCCCAGAACTGGAATTGGCTGCTTCTGCCACCTTTTTCCGCGCAGCCATGGCAATGACAACCTGGGTCCATCCATTGGAAATCAGGTCTATGGATATAAAAAGGCCTAAAGACCACAGGGCAGAATATGGCCAGGAAAAACCAATCAGGACGGCAATGGCTACCGAGGCCAAGCCGCTTGCCAGTATCATGATCCAATCTCCCATGTCTTCCCTGTGCTGAAATGCCATCAGGATCCTGAAAATACCGGCTGCAAATATTGTGGTTCCAAGAACGATGGTAAGGCCGAGGGAGGCTGCAACCGGATTTAATAATGATACAAGCCCGGCGGCAATATAGAATACGCTGGCAATGATATGCGGAGTCCTGGCCTTCCATCCCTTAACAGCTATTAATGCCTCTGTAAGCTGAAGAATTCCTCCAAGCAGCAAGAGCAAGGAAAAAAGCATCACTGTAGAAAGAGTTGCAAGAGGGATTGCAAGAAGTCCAATGGTGCCTGCGGCAATAAAAAACATCCCAAGCCCCAAATGCCACATCCAGTTTTTTTCAACATCTCCCCAAGAAAATTCTCCCCCGATCAAGCCTTCCGATTCAATCATCTTTCAAACCTCCTCATATAATTAAATAGGAATCACCATAAGCTTCATAATCAGATTCGATGTATCTGGATTAGATGAAAATCTAAACCACTTCTAAGGTGGAAGATCTCATGGAACCTTTGGAATTATCAATAGCCGGTATGGCGCAATTATTCAATATGCCACCGCCTCTTCGTGAATAATCCATGGTGAGAAAGATTTAAAAGTTGATGTTCTCATGCAAGACATCCAGACATGGGGTGTATCCGCAGGGATGGTGAAGATGCTGTGAAATCACGTGACTTAACGCAACTTCTTTCCAATGCGGGATATCACTTCATTTATTTCCTTTATGGTATAAGGCTTTAAAAGTGCGGCTTTAAAACCGTATTTTTGGTAATTTGACATCACGGGATCATTGGAGTAACCACTTGCCACTACGGCCTTGACGTGAGGATCCATTTTCAAAAGCTCCTCCATGGCTTCAACTCCGCCCATGCCTCCGGGGACGGTAAGGTCCATTATCAATAAATCAATGTGCTTTCCCTTTTCCATCCTGTCCCTGTAAATTTCAACCACCTCTTTCCCATCAGATGCCTCTATGACCTTGTGACCAAAAGTTTTCAATATTTCCGATGCAATGGTTCTCACCATGTCATCATCATCCATCACGAGGACAACCGCCTTTTGAGTACTTTCCTGCCTGGGGCCGGTATCTTCCACGGGTTTGGCTTGCTCATGACCGCTGCAGGCAGGGATAAGAATTGTGAAAGTCGTCCCCTGCCCCTGTTCCGATTCCACTCTCACAGCCCCTCCGTGCTTGGATATTATGGAATGTACAATGGCAAGTCCCAGACCACTCCCGGTGTGCTTTGTGGAAAAGTAGGGTTCGAATATCTTATCAATAATCTGCTCAGGTATACCTTTCCCCCAATCCCTTATCTCCATCTTGACATAATGCCCAGGAGGCAGATTGAACCTTTTCAACACCCTGACATCAGAACAATTTGAACAGCATATCTCGAGTTTTCCTCCCTGCGGCATGGCATGAATACTGTTCAGCACCAGATTTTGAATGACCTGACTGATCTGCCCTCTGTCGATTTCAGCCGGCCGCAGGTCTTTGGCGAAATGGTACCGGCAGATGATCCTGCTGCCGTGGAGAACAAAATCTGCTGATTCCCTGATGAGTTCAGGCAGAAATGTCCGTTTCTTTACAGGAGTTCCGCCCTTGGAAAAGGTGAGAAGCTGCATCGACAATTCATGTGCCCTGGCACATGCCTTTATGGCATTGTCAAGCTGCCTGTAGGCCTTGTCAGTAGGTTTAACGGCATATTGTGCCAGTTCTATATTTCCCATTATGGCAGCTATGATGTTATTGAAATCATGGGCAATACCACCGGCCAGCACACCCACTGTCTCCAATTTTCGTATCTTGAGAAGTTCTTTCTGAGTACGGAGTTCCTCTGTTATATCCCGCAGAACCACTACGGCCCCGATTATGTTCCTGTCCCTGTCAAAAATCGGGGCAGCACTATCTGCAACTCTGCATTTTGTACCGTCTTTCCTGATTAGTCCGCAATTTCGATCCAGTGTTATTATGTTTCCCGTCTCTATGGCCCTTTTTACAGGACTTTCCATGGGCCCCTGGGTCTTGTTATGAAAGAGGCGCACAACTTCCATGAAAGGCCTGCCTGCGGCTTCTTTCTGGCTCCAGCACGTGATCTTTTCTGCCACCGGATTCATGAGCATTATTCTGGAGTCTGTATCCGTGGTGATCACGGCATCTCCAATGGATTTCAGGGTAACTGTCAGCCTTTCCTTTTCATTAAAAATTTCTCTTTCAATCTCCTTCCTCCAGGTTATGTCCGTGGAGATTTCTATCCGCACCAGTTTCCCATTGGTCCACGGTATGGCCCTGTCCCTGCACTCAAACCAACGCCCTTCTTCTATCTTCTCGTTTTCCCATATAACAACACCTGAAGGCTCACCATTTTCATCTACCAGCCTGCTGTTGGTACAGAAAGGACATGGGGCATCTCGACCTGATTGAAGGACCTCGTAACATTTCTTACCCTCTGCATCTCCTGCCCACTGCCTGATCTTTTCGTTGATGAAAAGAAGTTCATAGGTCTCCATATCTGCCACATAAACAGAGGCGTCCATGCTGTTCAAAATGGCACTTAACTGCTCAGCAGCCCTCCTGACAGCCATATCCCTGGCCTTAATGGCCTTTAATATGTGTTCAAGCTCCCTGACGCCTTCAGCAAGATTGTCATCCAGGACTTTCTCACTGTCCGGGCCCGGTCTTTCAACTGCCGCAACTATTCTCCTTACAGGCCTGGAAAAAAACCTGTGAAGAAAAAACCAGAGAAGTATGAACATTATGCCCGAAGTTATAAGAAGCATGAAAAAATGCGTCAGCAGAGGCGGCGTCAGGTGGTCTCGCACGATATCTGTGGGGAGACTGTAATAGATCTTCCACTGGACCGGAGCCGCAAAGGGCATGGACATTACGAGGTGTTTTTCTCCAAGGCGGCTGTAGAAGAAAAAGCCGTAATCGTTGGGTTCGCTGCGATCCTGCATCTCAGCCAGAAGGTTTTCCCTGGTCTTTACCATGTTTTCATCAGGGTGGTAGATAACTCTGCCTGTGCCCGAGAGCACAAATATGGTCTCATGGGGAAATATTGGATTTTTACTGAAATACTTTATGGTCGGAATAATGTCTACCAGGTCCCTCTCGACTATCACGGTGTAATTACGCTCCATGGGGTAGGCAGCGCCCACTACTGAACGCCTGGTAAAAATCGAGATATAATGGTGGGGCTGGGCTCCAGCTCCGTTCCTGAAGATGGAACCAAGATCCAAGCCCAGAAATGAACGGTACCTTTCCGGCACTAAAACCACTCTTCCCTTGTGGTCCAGCACGTACCAAAATACACACCTGGGATAGAGGCTTATCTCACGTTTTGAATAAACATCCTGGCCTCGGCCGACAAGGAGTCTAACATCCTTTTTTATGTCATTTAGGACATCATCGCAAAGTATTCTGCTGCGTACCAAGTCCCTTGCCAATCCAAGTCTTGCCTTGACAGCCTTAGACATGGACTCCATCATGGAGTGATACTCCAGAATCCCTGAAAACAGCATAAGTATTGCGCCTGCAGGGATTCCAAAGACCAGTATGATAGTGGTCAGCCTCCTGTTGAGGGAATGGCTTTTCAACTATATCTCCCGTCTCAAGACAAACCTGCCGCCGCTTATCGTTACTTCATAAACAGGTCTTATGACATCGCCATAGCTGTCAAAGGCTATATCTCCCATGAATCCGTGGTATGTCCCCTCCAGGAGAGCTGAGGCTATGTCCGGACCTGTCAGACGATCGGCCCTTTTCATGGCTTTTGCCAGTATCATCATCAACTCGTAGCAGGCGGTTGACCGGGCATTGGCATCTTCGTGAAAACTTGTTTTCATCTTCTTTTTAAATGTCCTGAATTCCGGCGAATCTATATTGGGATTAACATAGGTAATGATGGAGATTCCTTCTCCTGCCACGGAGGCAATCTTTATCAGCTCGGGTGTCTGGGCCCATAAGGTAGCAATTCTGAGCCCTTTGTACCCCCTGGCCTTGAGTTTTTGAAGGGCAATCCCTGTCATTGTAGCTTCGGTTAACAGGATTATCGCATCTGGATGGTGAGTTAAAAGCTGTCGAATTATTTCGTCCCAATCTTCATTCCGGTTTGATTTGAACTTTACGAAAAAGGTGGTCCCGTCGTAATACTTTTTGGTCGAGTTTACGAAATCCGTAACAAAACCGGGATTGGCCATGTCCATGAGAAAGACTGCGGACCTTGCCGTTTTCTCATTGAGAAGCTGCGCTGTCTTTTTGCCGTAAAGATTGCAGTCCACACATGTCCTGAAAAAAAGATCTTTCTTGCCGGTAAGCCGTGTTGTAGCAGTACAGGCAGTGATAAGAAGGATATTGTTTGAAACAACTTCTGGGTAGGCAGCAAGCGTGGTGGCTGAACGGTTGTGCCCGACTATAACCGGCACGCCTTCATTTATTAGTTGTCTGTCAGCCTTTACCGCCCCTTCGGCTGTCCCCTGGTCATCCCTGACCAGCAGTTCAACTTGTCTGCCATTGATGCCCCCTGAAGAATTTATATCACTTACTGCCAACAACGCCCCATTTCTCACGTGTTCTCCGGCAGAACCTCCTGTGCCGCTCAGATTGACACAAAGTCCTATTTTTATGGGAGGTTGTGTTCTTTCACAGGAACATAAAAGAATGCAGGATAAAATGATTGCAACACTCAAGATTATATGGGCAAGATTTGAGCAGCTGCGGGCTATAATTCTCATGTAATATACTCCGATTTTCAGGCTGGCCTGACAAACCAGGGCCGTTAAAATCAATCTGGATCGAGATTACCCAGCCTCCACACAAGATAATCCTGGTTCTAACCTTCAGGGCAAGGCATATTGCTGCCCCGAGGTGAAAATCATGATGGAAGGTACAAGTCCGCCTGCACCTCCGATTATTTCATAGTATACATCATAGAATGGAGGCAAAAAAGCCTGGTTTGTGGCAATACCAGGATTACTTTCCCAAATTTTGCCTTCTGGGTACACAATTAATTAAATATGGGGTCTAAAATTTCGCTTAAGGGGCTGTCCAAAAATAAGTTGGATGATAGTTCGCTCAGATTTAGGTCAGGCTGAGTTGAACTGATTGAGCAAAACCGCAGGCGTAGCCGGGCTACGTTGAGGATTTTGTGATTGAAGTTCAGCTCAGGATGGCCTGAAGATGAGATGAGAAATCGGTAAATTATTTTAGGACAGCCCCTAAGAGGCGGGGAGGGGGCATTCGCAGTACTTTGGTTTGGTGTTTCAACTGGCATACAATACCCTAGAGGGGATGCAGTAAAATTGCAAGCTCCCTGCGGCTTTGAATATCTGCAACACTGCCTCCTTGTTTCATTCCCTGTTTTGTGAAATAGGCATGAACCGGCTGAGCAGGAAGCCGGAGGCAAGGAAAAGCCCTGTGAGCATGAATCCCTCGGAGAAAAGTCCGTGGTCGGCGAATATACCTATGATCAAGGGCATGATGCCACCTCCTCCAAGGAATGCAAACGGCACCACCATTGAGATCAAAAGGTTTCTGTCTTCAGGGCCGGAGAGTTCAGAGATGGCTGCAAAGGCAGCGGGGAAAAAACATACTGCAAGAAGGGGCTGAAGGAATACGCTGATATGCAGCATGATTCCATGGGTGAGACCGAGAACAACAGTTACTGCACCTGTAAAAAGCAGCATCCAGCCCATTACGTTTCTCGGCCCGTAACGGTCTGACAGCACTCCTCCTGCTATTGCGGTAAAAAGTGTGGCTACTCTGGAAAGGCTCACCAGGAGATTTGCATCCGCATTGGACATGGAATGTACCGAGACAAGAAACAGGGGGAGCATATTGTAAACCCCCAGGGTGCTGGTAATGCCCAGGCCGAAGAGAATTGTCATGAGCCAGAATTCCTTTTTTTTCAGGTAAAGAGAACATGATGCGAGGTTCGGGGCCGTTCCTGGAAAATTGCCGGCATTGATCCTGAGAAAGATGATGCCCGTCAGCAGCGACACTGCAGCCAGAATGGCCATGAGGTAATGCCAGGTAGACCTTCCAAGGAAGAAGGAAGCGATTACCGGGGCTGTAATGAAGGCAAGGTTTGGGGCGAGTTCGTGCACGGAAAAGGCCCTTCCCCAGAATCTCTGGTCAAAAAGTGAGGCAATGGTTGCAATTCCAGAGGGCAGGTAGATGCCGGTGGCAAGCCCCAGGGCCAGAAAGCCTGCATAGAGGACGTAAAGCTTGCTGGACAGACTTATTATGACCAGGCACAATGATGCACAGCAGACAGACAGCAGGATGGATTTTTTGTGCCCGATCATGGAAGAGATGAATCCCGAGCCTAAAAGGGCAGTGAAATAACCAATGCTAAGGAACATGAACATCCCCGAGGCCTGCGCTGCACCAATCGCCAGATCCTCTTTGATTTCTGGCAGCAGCGGAGAGACTATGATCCTGGAAAGAAAATTCAGATAGAATATGAAGGCGAGAATCAGTAGCTTTCCAAAGCCGCTGGGAATGTACTGCATAGATCTCTCCCTTTTTGGAACCGGCTGTGCCATGTCCCTTCGTTGACTTTTCTCCTGCCAGAAAATAGGCTGGGGAAGTCTCAATTTCATGTTTTTCCCCATGAAGAGCATGACAAAATAACATCACGGAAAGCTTTTTGACATGAAAAAAGATCTTGCGGGGATTTCTTTCGAAAGAGATCTTAATTCCAGCCAGTATCAGGCCGTCATGCACCAACAGGGCCCTCTGCTGGTCATAGCAGGTGCAGGCAGCGGAAAGACCAGGACACTGGTCTACAGGGTTGCAAGGCTGGTGCTCCAGGGGACATCTCCGGAAAATATACTCCTTTTGACCTTTACCAGGAAGGCGGCTGCTACCATGCTTGAAAGGGCAGCCAGGCTTGGAGGGATTGCATGCCGGCAGGTGCATGGCGGCACGTTCCACGGCTTCTGCCACAGGATGCTCAGGAAATATGCACATCTCATAGACTATCCGCCAGGTTTTACAATCATGGACCAGTCAGACAGCCAGGATCTCATTCATCTTCTGGCAAAGCAGATGGAATTCATCGGAAAAGGAAAAAAATTTCCCACAAAGGCGGCACTTTGCGCCATATTCAGCAAGGCCGCCAATTCCGGGGCCATGATCGACGAGGTACTGGAAAACTATTATCCGCATCTTGCCGAACATGTCCAGCCCATTGGAGAACTCCAAGAGGCATATTTGAAGTACAAGGCAGCCCACGGACTCATGGACTATGATGATCTTTTACTGAAGTGGCTGGCAGTACTCAAAAACTTCGAGCATGTAAGACAGCAGACAGGGGAGAGATTCCGCTATATCATGGTGGATGAGTACCAGGATACCAACATGGCACAGGCAGAAATAGTCAGGCTCATGGCATCGGTCCATGATAATGTCATGGCCGTGGGGGATGATTCCCAATCCATTTACTCATTCAGGGGTGCAAATTTCAAGAATATCCTTGAGTTTCCCAGGATGTTTCCTGGTACCAGGATCATAAAACTGGAAAAAAATTACCGCACTACCCAGCCAAACCTGGATTGTACCAATGCCATAATTGCCAATGCAAAGCAGAAGTTCACCAAAAGGCTCACGGCCCACAGGCAGGGAGGCAATCCCCCTGTCCTTTTTACTGCAATGGATGAGAACGAACAGGCCGCCTTTGTAACCCGCTCCATACAGGAACATCTTGACCGCGGGACAGAACCTTCGGAGATAGCAGTCCTTTTCAGGGCTGCCTTTCACTCCTACCAGCTTGAAACAAGGCTGAATAGTGCAGGGATTCCATTTGTAAAAAGAGGCGGAATGCGCCTTGTGGATGCCGCCCACGTGAAAGACCTGATATGCCTTTTGAGGCTTGTTATCAATCCCAGAGACAGGCTGAGCCTTAACAGGGTGCTGCTCCTTATGAAACGGCTTGGGCCCAAAAGTGCTGAAAAAGTCTTTTCACATATGGTAAAGGCCGAATCTGCCTATGAAGCACTTGCCAATTTCAAGGGCCGCGCGGTCTGGGTTGAAGAGGTCCGAAATCTCGGAAGTCTCCTGATCTCACTGGAGAATTTTTCAGGCAAGCTCCCTTCACTGCTGGGAGAGCTCATTTCCTGGTACCGGCCTTACCTGGAAGACAGCTACAGCGACGATTACCCCAGGCGCATGCAGGAGCTGGCCCAGCTTAAAGCCATGTCCGCCAATTACTCTGACGCCCTGGAACTGCTTTCCGATCTGGCACTTGACCCGCCGGAAAAGGATGAGGCCGCAGGCGAAAGCGGAAAGATCGTGCTGTCCACCATGCATTCTGCCAAGGGTCTGGAGTGGAAGGTGGTCTTTGTAATCTCCATGGCTGAAGGACGCTTCCCTTCGCCCATGGCTGACAACAGGCCAGAGGAAATCGAGGAGGAAAGGCGTCTTTTTTACGTGGCATCTACCAGGGCAAAGGATCATCTCTATTTTTGTTATCCAGCCTTTATCAACGTACAGGGTGCAGGGCTCATGCCGGCCCGGCCCAGCAGATTTCTTACTGAAATTCCGGACAACCTTCTGGCCCGCATGAAGATGCCTGCTCCTGCCAGGCAGGCACCTGCAGAAGAAAGGCAAGCCTCCGCTGGTGCTCGCCATGGCAGGCAGCAGCCGGAAAAAAAGACAAGTGGTTCCCTGAAGGCAGGAGACAGGGTACGTCACTCCATATTCGGTAAAGGCACTGTCCTGGAAGTACCGGACAAGATCAGGGTAAAGGTGCTCTTTGATCTTGCGGGGGAAAAGACTTTGAGGCTCGATTACACTTCTCTTTCCCTGATTTGAACGCAGACGTGGCTCTGTTATGAAGCTTCTGAAGTATGAAAGGCGTTTGATTTAGAATGTGCCGGGCCTTTTTTGCATCACTGCTGTTCTTGCCTGCGGTCCTGGTATTTTTTCATGCATGTTCACCCCAGGAGGTACAGCCCTGCAGGCTCATCTACGATTTTGAAGAAGATCAGGAGCTGGACGGCCTGGTCTGGAAATGTCACAGCTGGTACAAAAGAAGCCTGGAACACGTCTCGCACGGCAATTTCAGCCTCGAGGTCCAGATGTATCCTCCCGAGACCTATCCCGGATTTGCCATCTCCGATCTTAAAGGCCCATGGAAGGGCATAAGCAAGGTAAAACTTGACATATTCAATCCGAATCCCTTTCCCCTATCCATCACCTTCAGGATAGACGACAGGAAAGATCCGCCCTATGAAGACAGGGTAAACAAAACCGTGGAGCTACCTGAGGGGGTAAACCCTGTCACCCTGGATCTGGCAGATCTCAAGACTTCCGGCACCAGGAGGCACCTCGATCCGTCCAGCATCTGCGCCTTCATGTTCTTCACTGTTTCACCCCAAAGGCCCGTGACGATTTTTGTTGACAACATAAGGCTGTGTAAATGAATATAGCAGTGTGATCAAATTAGGATAAATGGGGCTTAACAGCATATGCAGCAGCACTCGCAGATAAACCAGGATGATCTCTTTGTAAAAATTCCCTGTTTTCTCACAGGAAGACTCGTTCTGGATACCGACCGGGAAAGAATCAGGCAGAAACTTGCAAAATTTCTCGTACACGAAAAGGGCTACAGGATAGACGATTTCCAGCTGGACAGGGAAATCAGGCTGGAGGTGAATAATGAAAAGATCATTTCCTACGTGGACCTGGTTGTACGCATCAAGGAAAGATCCCTGATGGTTCTCAGAGGCGGTCCCGGTTCTGTCATCACAAGGGAAGCCGGTACAGTGGCAGCGGCAAGACTCCTTGAAATGGACTATATCGTCCCCTGGGCCGTGCAGGCAAATCTTTTTGATGCCTCCTTTATTGATGTCAAGAAGAAAAAGGCTCTGGCCTATGGATGGGAAGCCATCCCCACAAGGGCCGAACTCATAAAGATGACAGCCAGCTGGCCCCCTCCGAGGCTTCCGGAAAACCGCGTTCCCCTGGAGAGACAGATACTCTATTCCTATGATACCCACGGCTGAAGAACCAGGCTCAAGACATCAGGTGATGTCCTAATATGCAAGTGAACCAATGAAAAGTGGCTGGTATCTTCTTCACAGTCCTTTCTGCTGTAATACTGGCTTCCGCCTATCTGGGCTCACCCCTGGGGGTTGTTTCCTTTGTGGCCCTTGTACCATTTTTTCACTCTGTTTATTCGACAGGTAAAAAAAACAGCTTCCGCCTGGGTTTTTTTTGGGGTCTTGCCTTTTTCGGCCCTGTTCTTTGGTGGATAGCCCCGACCATCTCAACTTATGGCAGGCTGCCGCTTTGGGCCGCATGGATCGTATTTGCAGCCCTGGTCTGCTACCTGGCCCTTTATCCGGCCATTTGGGCACTGCTTGCCAGATGGATCCTGCCTGAAAAAAGGGATATTTCCTGTCTGGGAGTGCTGTCACTGTCGTCCCTCTGGATTCTGCTGGAGTTTCTGAGGGGCACGATTTTAAGCGGTTTCCCATGGGGATCTCTGGCATACAGCCTGTGCAGAATTCCTCTTCTCATACAGTCTGCAGCCCTGGTCGGTCCCTATGGGGTCGGGTTTATGATAATGTTCATGAACCTGGCCCTGTGGCAGCTCATCCTTGCCCTGGAAAACAGGGATTTTTTCAGGATTAATAAGGTCTGCATCTGCAGGTGCACTGCAGTGGCCGTTGCCGCGGCTGCATCCACCATGATTTACGGCAGACATGTCCTTTCGGCCCATGAAAAGGGGGAAGTGAGAGTGGCTGCCATACAGGGTTCATTTGATCAAAGCGTAAAATGGGACCCTTCGTACCGCCTGGCCACCCTGGAAAGATATAAGACGTTGACCTCAAAGGCCAAGGAAGAACTCCCGGACCTCAAGCTTGCAGTCTGGCCGGAAACCGCCATGCCCTTTTATTTTCAGGAAGAGGGGAGGCTGAGGCAGGAGGTGACGGGCCTTGCCAAGGCCCTTGATATCTCAATTCTTTTTGGGAGCCCTTCCTATTACTACGATAAACAGGGCAAGATTCACTATCGAAACAGTTCCTTCCTTGTAGGACCTGACGGTTCATTTCGGGGCAGGTACGACAAGCTTCATCTTGTGCCCTTCGGGGAATACATGCCCTGGGGGATTCTTACGGCATGGGCCAGGGAGTTTCTGCCCACTGCCGGCGATTTCAGTGCAGGGACAAGCGCCGACCCCCTGAAGAGCAACCCCTTCAGGATAGGTGTCATGATATGCTTTGAAAGTATTTTTCCGGAGATATCCAGGGAAGAGGTACTGTCGGGTGCCAACCTCCTGGCTGTCATAACCAATGACGCCTGGTTCGGCAGGACTGCCGCACCATTTCAGCACGCAGACATGGCCGTCTTCAGGGCCGTGGAAACAGGAAGATGGATCGTAAGGGCGGCAAATACCGGAATAAGCAGGATTATATCCCCAAGGGGGGAAGTTGCTGCTGAAAGCAGACTTTTTCAGCCCTGCTTTATCAGCGGGCTGGTCAGTTTGAGGACAAATGATACACTGTACAGCAGGTATGGGCCCTCTTGGTTTTTGGCAGTCAATTTGTTATTTATCTTGCTGAATTATTTTTATCAGGGAAAAAGATGGAGGAAAGGTCATGGCCAGCATTAAACAGACACAGCCAGGTATTGATACACAGGAGCTTAAGGGCAGACTTGCAGAAACAGGGAAAAAGACCGCCATATTAAGAGGTTATCTTTGATAGGCAGAAACTTGACCAGCGTCTTGATGAAATAGAAAAGGTCATGCTTAAGCCGGGCTTCTGGGAAAGTCCGGAGTCAGCAAAACTGCTCCAGGAACGCTCTTTAATCACCAGACAGAAGGAAGTAGTAGAGAATCTGGAAGAAAAGCAGGAAGAACTCGAACTGCTCCTTGAGATGGCCCAGGAAGAAGATGATGAGGCCACACTCCATGAGGTTTCCCGGGAGCTTTCAAGGCTGGAGCGCGAGGTAAAACGTGCAGAGCTTCAAAGGCTCCTGTCCGGTGAGCATGATTCCAGCAATGCCATTGTCACCATTCATTCAGGTGCCGGTGGCACGGAGGCACAGGATTGGGCAGACATGCTGCTCAGGATGTATCTGCGCTGGTGTGAACGCCAGGGTTTCCAGGTAAGAATGCTGGATATGATGCCCGGGGAGGAAGCAGGGATAAAGGGGGCAACATTCCTGGTCAAAGGGCAGTTCGCCTATGGCTATCTGAAATCCGAGGCGGGCGTTCACAGGCTGGTAAGGATATCTCCTTTTGATGCCTCGGGCCGAAGGCATACCTCCTTTGCATCGGTGTTTGTTGTGCCTGAACTGGATGAGTCTATAGATGTTCAGATAGATGAAAAGGATCTCAGGATAGATACCTACAGGGCAAGCGGTGCAGGAGGCCAGCACGTCAACAAGACCAGTTCGGCGGTACGCATTACGCACATTCCTACTGGAATCGTGGTTCAGTGCCAGAATGAAAGAAGCCAGCACAAGAACAAGGCCATTGCCATGAAGATCTTGAAGGCAAGGCTGTATGAACTGGAACAGGAAAAGAGGGAACAGGAAAAACAGCGCCTCCATGATCAGAAGAAGGATATAGGGTGGGGGAGCCAGATACGCTCCTACGTAATGCACCCTTACCAGATGGTGAAGGATCATCGCACAGGCATGGAAACCGGCAGGGTTAACGATGTTATGGACGGGGACCTGGACCGTTTCATTGAAAGCTTCCTGGAACAAAATGCCGATGCAAGGGCGGCACAAGCTTAGTCAAGATAGCGGATTTCCCCGGTATCTGCTGTTATTTCACGGCCGTCCTCCAGGACGAGCATAAGTGCCCCTTCCTGTGTAATTTTTCCAGCCACGGCCGGTATGCCCGGTGTGTTTTCCAGGTCTCTTCCATACCGGACCTTTCGGCCGGTTGACCGGCAAAGTCCCTTGTAGGCCTTTATAACCGGGCAGCAGTTTCCTGCACCTGCATCTTCACCCAGAAAAGATGCTTCCCAGTCATGGAGCAGTGCATAATAAATGGCAATCCTGGAAAGCACATGGACTCCGAGATCTAAAATGGGCCAGTTTCTGCCGGTTTCAATGAAAAGGGAAGTGGAAGCACCCCTTATTTCAGGTGCAAAATGCCGCTGATTGGCATTTATGCCCACCCCGGTCAGAAGATATTGTTCTCCCATGCAGGGTGCGGTCATGGTTTCTGTCAGGATGCCGGCTGTCTTTTTCCCCCTTAAAAGGATGTCGTTTAGCCACCTGATCTCGGCTTCTACACCCCATTCCCTCAATATCTCGCAGATCCCGACGCCTGCTGCAATGTTGTAAAGCTGCCATCTTTCACGAAGCAGCGCCGGATAAATGGCTATGCAAAGGTAAATGCCTCCTGGGTCCGCCTGCCACTGCCGATTCATCCTTCCCTTGGCACCTGAAAGGCTGCCGGCCCACCACACTCTGCAGCTGCTGAAGGTCTGCCGCCGTCTATCTGATTCAATGATGGCTTCCCTGGCAATATCCATGAGCCTTTCTGCCTTGTGCAGGTAAATTATCTGCCCCAAGAAATCCTGTGCCCGCCTGCCCACCCTGCGGGCCTGGTCCTTGCTTCTAATCAAAAGGGGCAGGTCTGCGTAAAGATTGTATCTGACACCTTCTTCCAGATCGGCAGCACGAACAGGTCCTCGGCTGCCGGGTGCCTCTGAGGAATATATGTGACTGGACAGCTTTGAGTGCATGATTATCTTTTTAATACCATATTGGAGTAAATATAGCCCTTTCATCAAGGGGGAGAATATCCTAAGGAGTAAAGATATGCTTTTGAGACGGCCGGCAGTAGCAAACCAGTTTTATGAAGGAGATCCTGTCAGGCTCAGATCAGAGCTTGCCCACTTAATCCCTACCACGGCTCATGCCCAGCCGGCAATCGCAGCCGTCAGTCCCCACGCCGGCTATATCTATTCAGGACATGTGGCCGGAGCTGTATTCAGCAGGGTCAAGGTACCGGAACATGTAGTAATCCTGGGCCCGAACCATACCGGCTACGGCTCCTATGCAGAGATAATGACCGAGGGGATATGGCAGATGCCCCTTGGGGATGTGCCTGTAGCCCAGGATCTGGCTTCTGCCATACTTTCCATGTCTTCTGTCCTTCAGGAAGGATATCAGGCCCATCTCTACGAACACTCCCTGGAGGTGCAGGTACCCTTTCTCCAGTTTCTCCAGCCGGATCTCAAGATAGTACCTATCTGTCTCGGCCCCCTGGATCTGGAATCATGTCTGGAAATAGGCCGTGCATTGGCGTCTGCTGCAGCTTCCTTCGACAAGGGTTTTCTGATGGTGGCGAGCACGGACATGAGCCACTATGTCAGTGCTGAGATTGCAAAGGAGCTTGACAGCATGGCCATAAAGCAGATTCTGGCCATGGACCCGGCGGGTCTTTACAATACCGTAAAGGAAAACGGCATAACCATGTGCGGCTACGTGCCTACTACTGCAGTTCTGGAAGCCTCGAACCAGATGGGGGCATCCCGGGCAGAACTGATTAAATATGCAAATTCCGGGGAGATCAACGGCGACTACGCCAGGGTAGTGGGTTACGCAGGGCTTGTCATCAGGTAATTCATCTCCTGAATTACTGAATCAGGGCAAGCGGCGTCAGCTTACATGAATAAAAATGAAGGAAAACTGCCAGTTTCCAGGATGAATTTTGAAACTGCTTCATCTTGACAAGAAATGAGAGCGCATCTATATTTGTCTGCTAATGCTGGGGGATCGTCTAACGGCAGGACCGCAGACTCTGGATCTGCTAGTCTAGGTTCGAATCCTAGTCCCCCAGCCAGTTCTTGAATAAGACAAGGCGAGACCAATTGCAGTCTCGCCATTTTATTATTTGCTTAATATGGGACACCGCATGACGGCCTGTGAATCTGGGAAGGCAAAGGGGGCAGAACGAAAGCTGGGAAGCAACAATTCTCTCCGCATACTTCTTGCCGATGATGACAGGGCTGTTGCAGACGGCTTCAGAAGCATACTCCAAGAGGCCGGATATAACGTGGTGGGTGTTGCCTACAACGGCATCGAGGCAGTGGAAAAGACCGCCGAGCTCAATCCCAACATGATCCTGATGGATATCAAGATGCCGCTCCTGGACGGCCTGGAAGCGGCCAAGGCCATTAACGGCCATCCTGGTGTTTTCATTCCCATCATTATTGTTACTGCATACGCTGAAAAGTACCTGGTGGAAAAGGCAAAAGGACGGGGAATACTGGGATATCTGGTAAAACCTGTTCATCTGGATGACCTGATACCTGCCATAGAGATGGCTCAATCCATTGCCCAGACCATCAATGCCCTGGAAGGCGTGGTTGAGAACCTTTCCGAAGAACTCGAGGCCAGGAAGCTTATTGAAAAGGCCAAGGGCATCCTGATGAAGCATCTTTCCGTGGATGAGGAATCGGCCATGAGGATGATGCAGAAGGAAAGCAGGAGACAGGGCATAAAGCTCAAGGAACTGGCCAGGTCCATCATAGCATCTCATTCAGTCCTGGCCTGATGAGCTTCTCTTTTTCAGACCTCGGGAACTCCCGTTTTTGGCTTGTATTTCGAATTCCCTTTCAAGAAGGGCCGCCATCTCTTTTATGCGTCTTTCAAGTAATGCCAGGCCCGATATCGCCTCCATACATTCGGGATTGAGTTCAAGGGCCGTCAGGAAGGCATTTCTCGCCTCCTGGAACCAGCTTCCTTCCAGGTAGCTTTCTCCTGCAAGGCAGTATGCCTCGTCGAGGCCGTGGGGGAAAAGCTCGTTCAGAAGTTTCATGGGCCCGCTATCTCCTGCCCAGTGTTCTTCCGGAGAAACAATTGCTTCCAGCAGATAGCGGACCAGCAGCGCATTTCTTCCCTCGTCTTTGATAACGGCGATGAGATATCTCTCCGCATGTTTAAAAAGGAACTCTATCCTCTTAATCGCCTTTTTTATTTCATGGGCGGTTTCCTCAAAAAACTCTATGCCTGGGCCCTGGCCATTGCCGTTGGTCTTAAGAGGTGCCATTTCTCCCAGGGGATATGACTCCCGGTAGCGTTTCAGCATGTAGGCATTTTCTTTTAATTTCATGGCCTCGTGGAAGATGGCCCCGGTCATCCAGTCCAGCATAAAGCCGTGATTATCCTCCGCAGGGTCGCTGTCTCCCCATAGCATGTGGCAGAGGTCCTTTAGCTGCCATAGCTTGCCCTTGGCCTGTTCAGTGCCCACCCAGAAATCAAAGCCTTCGTACCTGACCCCGTACTTGGCTGTTTGTTCCTTTAGATCCATGAAAAAGGAGTACGCGTCAAGAAAGTCCTTTGCCGCATTCTTAATAAAAAGATCCCTCTTTTCCTTGAGCCAGCAGGTATCCATCTATTGCTTTCCATCTATCGGAGCGTATTTATTTTCTCTTATTGCAAGGGAGATGACCCTTTCCCCTTCTCTGAACATCAGCCTCTTTGCATGCAGATCATCAACAAAGGCAGCGATCTTTTCCCTGGGCAGCCCCTCAGCTGTTTCAGCCAGGTAATCCAGGCTCACTGGTTCCAGGCAGGCAAGGTAGAGGCTGCGTGAAGGCCCTGTAAGGCGATGCCTCAATATTGTGCCGTCAGGCAGGACCTGGCGTATAATGAGAAACTGCCTACCGTCACGGTAAGTCAGCAGCCCTTGGGTGTCAGAAAGGGCCGCCTTGGCTCTTTTCATTTCTTTCACCTTTTTTTCAACCTTTTTCCACATCCGGCGCTGTTTCTTCCTGTCTCCCCGGTACTCCAGGATCAGGGCTTCCAGCTTGTCAGCCGTGGAGTGCGGAAAAAGGAGTGAATAAAACCTGTGAGGTCCCTTGGCCTTTATACCGAATCGGGCCGGGTGCCTGCACACTGGGCTTTCCATGCCCATCCAGAAGGAGACGGTTTTAAGAGAGGCAAAGGGCCAGGCAAAATCCAGATTTTCCATGGTTTGTCTTATTTCTTCATCGGAACTTCCTGGAAAGTGCAGAATCAAATTTGCCTGAAGGTTTATGCCCAGCTCGGTGCAGTGGCGCATGACCGCAAGATTGTTCATGGCCGAAGTCCCCTTCCCCAGCCTGGCAAGCAGGCTGGTACTGAGGGCCTCTATCCCTACCTGCACATCCTTGAGCCCCCCTGAAGCCATTACTGCAAGGTCCTGTCTGGAATGTCCTGTCCTGAGTTCGGCAAAAAAGGAATAATCCCTCTTGTGCCTCCTGGTCAGTTCGAAGATTACCGGTGCCTGCCTGGGAGGGAGACAGTTGTCCATGAAGGCGAAATCCAGGACCATGTATCTTTGTGATAGGTAATCAATTTCCCGGGCAATCTTTTCCGGGGACTTGGCCCTGTATCCCTTCCACTGGAGGTTCAAGTTGCAGAAATTGCACCTAGACCACCAGCAGCCCCTTGAGGCCTCAATGGGGAGAAGGGGCACTATACCAGAAGCCCTTGAACCAAGACGGCTGATTTCTGAAAAATAATCGTCAAAATCAGGCAGAGGCAGACTGCTGATATCAGAGACCTGTTCTTTTCTGACGGCACCTTCCCTTCCCCTCCAGTAAACAGCACGAGAGGTGATCTCCTCCTTTTTGCCGGACAGAAAATGCCAAAGATCCAAAAGAGGCAACTCCCCCTCGCCTGTAACGGCATAATCTATAAAGGAAAAGGCATCCAAAAGGCCTTTGCCCAGAATGCCCGAACAGCTTGCCCCTCCAACGACTACGGCCGTTTCTGGCAGGCGCTGCTTCAGTCTTTTAGCAATATAAAGTCCTGCTGTAAGCTGATTCAGGCAAAGGCTCAGGCCGGCAAGACGCACATCAGGCAGCCTTTCCAAGAATGCTTCCACCGTTTGTTCGGCACAGGCCGTAATCTTTTTGAAGTCGGGAACAGCTTGTCCCCTGCCAAATCTGCCTGCAGCGGCTTTTTTAAAAAGCTCTTCCGGACCCTTCCGGCCTGGAAAGAGAAGGGCTGCAAAAACGGATTCTGCAGCCCAGCTTGACTGGCTGATCTTCAGATATTCATCAAATCCGATTTCAGAAGCAAGCCGGAGGTAGGGATGATATGTCCTTATCTGCAGGCCGGGCTCCCTTGATTTCAGGAATGACTTTAGTGCGCCGACCTGCACGGAAGGCCTGTTGAAAAGGGGCCACGGAGGCGAGATAAGGACTATATCCACTGATTCTGGTCAGTTCGCAGGCAGCATCAGCCAGTGCCGCGGCCGGCCATTTCCATGAGGCGCTGTATCCTTTCCTGTGTGGGCGGATGCGTGCTGAAGAGCTTGGCCACGGCAGAAGCTGTCAAGGGGTTTACAATATACATCTGGGCAGTGGCCGGATTTACCTCCATGGGTATCCTGTGATTCCAGTCCTCCAATTTCTGAAGGGCACTGGCAAGCTGGCCGGGGCAGCTGCAGATCTTTGCGCCCGTGGCATCTGCAAGAAACTCCCGGCTTCTGGAAATGGCCATCTGGATGAGCATGGCGGCTATTGGTGCCAGGATCATCATTACTATAGCCCCGATGCCGCTTCCGCCTTCGTCGTCATCTGAGCTGCCGAATCCTCCGAATATCATGGCCCACTGCGCCATGCTTGCAAGGTAGCTGATGGCCCCTGCCATGACTGCGGCAATGGAGCTGATGAGGATATCCCTGTTTTTTATGTGGGCAAGTTCATGGGCCAGAACGCCTTCGAGTTCTTCCCTGGTCAGGATCTTCAGAATGCCCTCGGTTACGGCAACCGCCGCATGGCTGGGGTTTCTCCCAGTGGCAAAGGCATTAGGGGTCTCCTTGGGTATGATGTAGACCCTGGGCTTTGGAATTCCTGCCCTCTGGGCAAGACCGGCGACAATACTGTGGAGCTGGGGTGCTTCCTGTTCGCTGACAGGTATTGCCCCGCTCATCTTGAGGGCAAGCTTGTCGCTGAACCAGTAAGCTCCAAGATTCATTACCGCTGCAATGACCAGGGCAAACATCATCCCGCTCTGCCCACCCAGGATCCTGCCGGCAACCATGAAAAGGGCCGTAAGTCCTGCAAGAAATATAAAGGTTTTTAAGACATTATTCATGGTAAGTCCTTGTTCTCCTTGTTTTTTTAAAATAAGATCTTTCTACGCTGCTCTGCTTCCAGGAATATTATCACTCACTGGAAAAATTCAAGGCCCTTCCCTTGAGCGTGAAGATATGGAAAAGACCTGTTTTTAAAGCCGGATAGATTCCCGCCTGTTATTCAGACGCCGGACATCAACTGCGTGGCCTTTTCGACATCCTTTTTGCTCCCTATGAAAAGGGGCACCCTCTGGTGTAGGGCAGTGGGCTTAATGTCCAGGATCCTTCGGCTTCCGTCCGTGGCTGCTCCTCCCGCCTGCTCCACAACAAAGGCAAGGGGGGCTGCCTCGCAAAGGAGGCGGAGCTTGCCGTGGGGCTTGGCCGGATCCTTTTTGTCTGCAGGATACATGAAGATACCGCCGTAGAAGAGATTGCGGTGGAAGTCTGCAACCAGGCTGCCTATGTACCTTGCCGTATAGGGCTTTCCACGTTCATTCTCCGGGCTTTTGAAGTAATTTACAGTGGCCTTTACCTTATCATCCCAGTAGGAGGTATATGCCTCGTTGACAGAATACACCTTTCCGGTTTCAGGGATCTTGATGGAAGGATGCGACAGCAGGAATTCTCCCACTGAAGGATCGAGGGTGAAACCGTCAACCCCCTGACCGGTGGTGTAGACCAGTATGGTGCTGGGGCCGTAAATGAAATATCCTGCAGCCACCTGGGTAGAGCCCTCCTGCAGAAAATCCTCCAGGGTGACATAATTCCTGTCACTGGTCTTCTTTCTTATGGAAAATATGGTGCCGATATTGACATTGACATCAATGTTCGAGGAACCGTCAAGGGGGTCGAACACCAGGAGGTAGTCACCCTTGGGACGGTCATCCGGGACCTCGATGATGTCTGCATTTTCCTCCGAAGCCATGGCGCAGAGAATGCCAGCCTGCTGCATCCTGTAAATCAGGACCCGGTTGGCGAAATCGTCCAGTTTCCTTACCTGTTCTCCCTGGACATTGATTTCACCGGTAAGGCCCAGAATATCCACAAGGCCCGCCTTGTTTACCTCCCGGGAAATGATCTTGGCAGCGAATATAAGCTCCGTGAGGAGCCTGGTGAACTGCCCCGTGGCCATGGGGCTTTGTTTCTGGTGCAACAGGAGATGTTCAGTAACAGTTATGCCGGTGTTTTCCATGATCTTCTCCTTTCTCTGTGTCATACGAGGGATATAACGACAATATGCCGGGAAAACCCGAATGCGTCATTTTTAAGCCAGTAATTGCTATTGTACCTCAACTTCAAATGCCTTGAAAGGCTCGGCAGGAACTTGCTGCATCTGCGGGGCTGATGGTTCCATTAAAGGATACATGGTTCGAAAAAATATTGCAAAATTGTAATATATCTGTAAATCTGCCCGGCAACGCGGGAAGAGCGTCTTCTTGGATCATGAAAAAAGAACCCCAGGCACGGCAAACAAAATATTTCATGGCCGGTAATCTGTCTGAAAGCCGGCAGATAACCGAGCTTTCATGCCTCTACGAGGTGACCAGGGCACTTTCCAGCAGCCTCAAGCTGAAGACTGCCCTTGACAGGGTTTTGGAAATCATGGCCGAACATCTCGGCATGGTACGGGGCACGGTCACGCTTCTGAAGCCGGGTTCTTCCGAGCTTCAGATAGAGGTGGCCCATGGGCTTAGCGCCGAAGCCAAAAGAAGAGGACATTACAAGCTGGGAGAAGGCATCACCGGGCGGGTGGTTGAGAGCGGCCAGCCCATCGTCATCCCTAACATTACCAAGGATCCGAGATTCCTGAACCGGACGAGGACCAGGGCCATTGCCCGGGAGGACCGCCGGGTTTCCTTCATATGCGTGCCCATAAATCACGGCTCCAGCACCATAGGCGCCCTCAGCATAGACCGTTACGCAGCACCGGATGTATCCCTGGAAGATGACCTCAGGCTTCTTACCATAATCAGCAGCCTTATTGCACAGTCGGTAATCCGTCTCCGGGAGGCCCATGCTGAGCGCCAGTCCCTTCTCAGCGAAAACAGAAAGTTGAGGATGGCCCTTGCAGAAAAATACAGAGTCGGAAGCCTTATTGGAAATTCCAGCCAGATGCAGGAAGTATACGAGATGGTGCACCGGGTTGCAGAAAGCAATGCCACAGTGCTCCTCAGGGGCGAAAGCGGAACAGGAAAATCCCTGGTAGCCAGGGCTATACATTTCAACAGCCGTCAAGCCAAGGGCCCCTTCGTCAATGTAAACTGTTCCACCCTGCCGGAAACCCTTATTGAAAGTGAACTTTTCGGCCATGCAAGGGGGGCCTTTACCGGGGCAATTCAGCAGAAAAAGGGCCGTTTTGAACTGGCCAACAAGGGTACCATATTCCTGGACGAGATAGGGGACCTGCCGCACAGCGTTCAGGTAAAACTACTCGGCGTGATTCAGGACAAGGAGTTTCAACGGGTCGGTGACACCCGTACAATCAGGATCAACTGCCGAATTGTGGCAGCAACCAACAAGAATCTGGAAGATGCAATGGAAAGGGGTGAATTCCGGGAAGACCTGTATTATCGTCTTAATGTCTTTCCCATTTATCTTCCGCCGTTGAGGGAGAGGAAGACAGACATCATCCTGCTGGCCGAATACTTCCTTGAAAAATTTTCCAAGGAACACGGAAAACGCATAAAATGTTTTTCCAAGACTGCACTGGACTGCCTCATGCAGTACGACTGGCCTGGGAATGTCAGGGAGCTTCAAAATTACATAGAACGAGCAAGCATAATCTGTGATGAAGACGTACTCAGAATACACCATCTGCCGGCAAGCCTGCAGATTCTTGGTGATGACAGTGAGCCAGCAGGCAGGCGGAAATCCTTTGCAGACGCCGTGGCAGGTTTTGAAAAGGAGTTGATAATGGAGGCCCTTTCTGAAACAGGCGGAAACCAGACAAAAGCTGCAAAAATTCTCAATTCAAGCCTTAGAATCATCAACTACAAGATCAGGAAGTACGGTATTGATGCAAGGGCCTTCAAAAAATCTTCCTGAGCCTATATCCTTTATGTCACCTCCCAGAAAGAACCGCAATGCCACGGCAAGAAAAGCCAGGAAGAAGAGAAGACGCGGCAGATTTTTCATAAAGGTGCCCCGGACCCCTGAAGACGGCCAGCTCTGCCTCTTTGAAGACGTAGATCTCAAGCCCAGGCTTGTCCAGCGCCCCCAGCACTGCATAAGCAGGAAGAACATAGACAGGGAAGCCCTTAAGGTGCTTTACAGGCTGAAGGATCACGGGTACCTGGCCTACCTTGTGGGAGGCAGCGTCAGGGACCTGCTGCTGGGCAAGACCCCCAAGGATTTTGACATAGGAACGGATGCCACGCCTGAGGAGATCCGCAGGCTTTTCCGCTACAGCAGGATCATCGGCAAAAGATTCAGACTGGTTCACGTATACTTCAAGGGGGGAAAGATTATAGAGGTTTCCACCTTTCGGAAACAGATCGAACTGGATGACAGGGAGGCTGCAAGGGAAGGTCTCGGTGCAGAAAACATATTCGGTTCCCCCCGTGAGGATGCATTCCGGAGAGACCTTACCATCAATGGTCTTTTCTACAACATAGCAGATTTCGGCATAATAGATTTTGTAGGAGGCATGGATGACCTGAAAAAGGGTATCATCAGGACCATAGGCGACCCTGAAAGGCGGTTCATAAGAGATCCTGTCAGGATGCTTCGAACAATAAGGCATGCGGCAAGGACCGGTTTTTCCATAGAAGGCGCCACATGGGATGCCGTCTGCAGACATGCAGGCAAGATAAAGCTCTGTGCTGTCCCGCGGGTCAGGGATGAATGGCTGAAGGACCTGAAGTCCGGTTTCAGTGCCGTCTGGAGCAGGTACCTGATAGATAGCGGCCTCTTCCAGGAGATGTTTCCCTTTCTGAAGCCGTTTCTGACAGGACCGGACTCTGAAGCACTCAAGGGGCTTGTTCAAAAGGTGCTTTCAAGGGTCGACCAGATGACCAGGGAAGGCCGGCAGTTCAGTGACGCCTTTTATCTTTCCGCCCTGGCCTTACCCTTTCTTCATTTCATGCCGGATTGGCACGAACTGAGGCCCGACAAGGTCCGCTGGCCCACCTACGAAGTCAGGGGCATACTTGATTCCATGTTTGTCCCCTATGAATTCAAGAGGGGAGACAGGGACCTAATGGCACAACTCATCTCCAGCCACTGGCCCGTGAAGTTCTGTGCAGGAAGAAACAGGTGGCAGAAAAGGGTTTATTCCAAGGCCACCTTTCCAGAGGCACTGGAGCTATATAACTGCCTGCAGGCCGCCCTGAACAAAGAGGAAATAAACCTGCACGAGGTACAAAAACGTCCGAAAAAGAAGGCCGGGCACGGAAAGAGACGAGGGCCCAGGAGACACAGAAAAAATATCAAGCCGGATTCAGAGGGGAGAGCTTCATGAAACTCAGGCAGAATGCAAGGGAGCTGGTGCTGCTGGAACTTTCCGGCACAGGACTCCTTATAGGAGAAATTCGGTATAACAAGCAGACAGAAACCGTACTGTTTGCTCTGGAAAAATCGGCCTTTTTTGATCTCTATTTTCCCTGCACAGTCAGCTTTGACCAGAACAGGGGGGTCATGCTCCATCCTCATGTGATAAACGCCATGACAACCTCTTCCATAAGGGTCCAGAGGAGTAGGGTAGCCTATTTTGTATTGGAAAGGGACATAGCCTCGGCCCTCAGAAGCCAGTACATCGGCCTTGTCAACCAGCTTCTCGGCCAGGCGGGTCTCGGCGGGGTGCGCAAACCTGCTCCTGAAGACGATAATTCGCCTGATGACAGGCCGAGGGGCGGAGGATCGAGATTGGTTGACCTGAAAAAGCTGAGGGACAAAAAGCCCGGTTAGCCGGGCCGCCATCTCCTCTTCCATGATACCCTATCCAAGGATAGATCCGGTCATTGTCCATATTGGTCCCCTGGCTTTGCGCTGGTACGGGCTCATGTATCTGCTGGGTTTTTTCGCCTCATTTTTCCTGGTGAAAAAACAGATACATGAAGAACGCGGTCACCGGGATCCGGGAAAAATCGCCAGGGAACTTGCCCTTCTCGACGGGATCATAGTGGTCCTGGTAGCCGGGGTGATTGTCGGAGGGCGGCTGGGATACGTCCTTTTCTACAATCCCGCTTACTTTATTCAGCACCCTTCTGAGATACTTGCCACCTGGCACGGCGGCATGTCCTTTCACGGCGGTGCAGCAGGGGTGCTCATTGCAGGCTGGCTCTTTTGCAAAAAAAATGGAACGGATTTTTTTAAGTGGGCAGACAGGTTCTGTATTACAGCTCCCATAGGACTGGGATTGGGCCGCATTGGAAATTTCATAAATGGGGAGCTTTACGGCCGGCCTTCAGATGTACCTTGGGCCATGATTTTCCCCGACGGGGGATTCGTCCCCCGGCATCCATCCCAGATCTACGAGGCCTTTCTCGAGGGCGTGATCCTGTTCTGGCTGATGTGGTCTGTTCGCAGAAGACCCTGGCCTACAGGCAGGAAGACAGCCCTCTTTTTTGCAGGCTACGGCATAATAAGATTCTTTGTGGAATTTTTCAGGGAGCCTGACCCCCAGCTTGGCTTTATTGCCCTGGGGTGGCTAACCATGGGCCAAATTCTGAGTCTTGTGCTGATTGTTTTCGGTATCATTTTGTGGGCAGTTAGGAAGAAAAAAGGATTGGAGGAACAGTAATCATGCTGTTGACAGACGCAAAAACCATGCAGGAACTTGACCGGAAGACCATCGAAGACCTCGGTATTCCCGGGATTGTCCTCATGGAAAATGCAGGCCGGGGCTGCACAGAGATACTTCTAAAGGAGTTTTCTCCCGGGCTGGAACAGGGCTGTCTTGTGGTGGCCGGTCCCGGCAACAATGGAGGTGACGGCTTTGTAATAGCCAGGCATCTTTCCCAAAAAGGCCTTAGTGTGAGGGTCATCTGCCTGTGCAGTCTTGAACGATTCAGGGGAGATGCCCTTGCCAACCTCAACATCTGTCAAGGCCTGGATATCTCCATTCTCGAGTGTGCCGATGAAACAAGCCTTCAGGCAAATCAGCTGCTTTTTGACAAATCAGGGGTGATTGTGGATGCGATATTTGGTACCGGGCTAAGCCGAAACGTGGAAGGACATTTTGCCAGGGCGGTAGACATGATAAATGACAGCAGCGCCGGTGTGCTGGCCGTGGATATAGCATCAGGGCTCTCCTCGGATACGGGAAAGGTCCTGGGTTGTGCCGTCAAGGCAGATTGTACGGCAACAATGGCAATGGCCAAGATCGGTCACGTCAACTGGCCGGGCAGGCTGTATACCGGCCGTCTCCACGTGGTGGATATAGGCATCCCTGCTTCTTTTGTGTCAGGTGCACAAATCCATGCAGAATATTTCCAGGAAGAGGAATTTTCGGCCTGTTTCAAGGTCAGGCCGCCGGATGGACACAAGGGGACATTCGGACATGTCCTGATCCTGGGGGGTTCAAGAGGGAAGACCGGTGCAGTCTGTCTGGCAGCAAGGGCAGCACTTAGAAGCGGAGCAGGTCTTGTGACCGTTGCGGCACCCAGAAGCTCACAGTTTATCATTGCAGGCAAGCTTACCGAGGCCATGACAGAGGGCCTGCCTGAAACACCTGTGGGCGAACCCAGTTACCATGCTTCAGAAATATTGGAGGAACTCTATGAAAGGAAAAGGGCTGTCTGCATCGGCCCGGGGCTGGGGCTGTCCAGGGAGGCTGAAATATTTTGCCAGGAAGTGATTGCCCGCTGTCCCCTGCCCCTGGTAATAGACGCAGACGCCTTGACTGCGGTGGCTGGTGCCCAGGAAGTCATGAGAAAAGGTACTGCTCCCAGAGTACTTACGCCCCATCCAGGTGAAATGGCAAGACTGCTGGATGTCTCGGTTGGAGAGGTGCAGGAAGACCGGATAGGTGCTGCCCGCAAGCTCGCACAGGACAACGGGGTTTTCGTGGTGCTCAAGGGCTATTCCACTGTGATTTGCAGCCCCTCGGGCAAGGTAGCCATAAATTCCACGGGCAATGCAGGCATGGGAAGCGGAGGCATGGGAGACTGCCTGACCGGGATCATCGGAGCCCTTCTGGCCCAGGACTATTCAGCTTGGGATGCTGCAAGGGCAGGGGTATACGCACATGGAAAGGCAGCAGATCTCCTTGCAAAGACAACGGGCCCCTTCGGCTATTTTGCCGGGGAGGTAGCTGACTGGCTGCCCAGGATATGGGGAATGGCTGGCAGAAGCTAACGAATGGTGCGGCCCATGACACGGACAAGATGATACGAACAATCTGGTAAAAAAAACAAAGGCGCCCCTCCTGATTTAAAGGAGAACAGAGCGCCGGAATGGTCTGAACAGAAAGATTCGCCTATTTGCCCCGAGATGCCCTCTTGGCTGCCTTCAAGGGGTTGATTGCCCTTCCGGATGCATCCTGTGGGATCTCCGGCTTTACGTGGCTTGCAAAGTTGCATACGCCCCTTTGCCATTTCATCTCAGGGTGAGGAAACACAGCACAAAAACGACCTGCAGAGGTCTCGACTATCTTGTTGCAGCCCTGGCACTTTTCTACAACCTGGAAGCAGGCACCGCCCATAAAGGTGCAGCCCTTTTTGCCCATGAACCTGCACTCAGAACCCGGTCTGTTGGTGTTACATTCCATTTTCAAACTCCAGTGAAAAATTTTTATGCAAATATAAAGACCGGTCTCTGGAAATGCAATATTTAATCCAGAAAAGTTCAATTCCACTGGGCAGAAATGGCCACATTCTCCCGCGTTGAAATTATGATATAATCATAAATATCACAACTACTCGTCATCATAGATGACGGAATACCGCTTCTCTTCTGAAGCTTTTCAGGGAATGGGGGTATCCTGATGGGGAAACTTTATGGATCTACCAGGAAGATTTGGGAAGAAGAGATAAAGGTTATTGAAAGAAGGAGACAGCGTCTTCAAGAGGAACGGCCCAAGGATCAAAAGGGCGCCTGCCCTCCGGTACAGACGAGTCTGGTTGGTCTCAGCCTTTCGGGCGGAGGAATACGATCTGCCCTTTTGAACCTCGGTGTCCTGCAGGAACTTTCCCGGCTTGGTCTTCTCAGGATGGTGGACATACTGAGTACCGTCTCCGGCGGAGGTTATATAGGAGGATGCCTTACGGCCCTCTTGTCTCTAAAGGATCCGGGTAAAGGATGTCTGTCCGGCCGGGACGTATTTGATTTTTCCCAAGAGGATCGGGGCCTTTTTGGCACCGACTGGGAAAGATTCCCCTTGAGGGATAAGATGGAAGCAGTAACGGAAGGCAAAGGGCCTTCCCCATGCTGCATCGAGGGCAGCGAAAGAAGAAAGGCCCCCTGGAGCAGCAGGTTCAGCCCCAGGGCCGAGATGAAGCATCTTAGAAACCATTCAAATTTCCTGCTGCCAGGAGGTGCGCACGCCTTTGAGGCATTGAGAACTGCAGGTGCCCTGAGCCTTCACTTTCTTGCACCATTTCTCTGGTTCACATCCTTCCTGACCTTAATAACCCTCATTTACATGCTGTTTATCACCTGGCTTTTGAGTACAGCAGATATTTCGATCAATCTCCTCCCGTATTCCTGGAAGACCGTAATAGGTTTTTATCAGGCCTGTGCGAAGGATTATGTTGCTACATTTGACCATGTTAAATTCGTATTTTTTCTTGACGGCATATTAGTCGTGTGTCTAGGCCTCTCTTTATTAAAAATGGGAAAAAGAGATATAGAAGAGGTCCATTTTCTCCCTTCCAGTTTCTGGACAGTTTTCTTGGCGGCAGCAGCTGTTTCCATCCTCCTGACGATATTCAGTGCCCTTGAAATTCATACTACCACCAGTCGATATCCTTATTTTTTGATGGATTTCCCCTTGTTTTCAATTTGTGCCTTCATAATCGTATTTTTGTTTTACTGCTTAATGACCACGTCACAAAAATTCTGGAATTTAAATCTAAGGTCAAATACCTATATTATGGCCGGTTCACTATTGTCCCTGGCAGTAGCGGGCCTTTTGACCGCTCTTTTGCCTATTCTCATCAAGATGACCCCTGGAAAAATACTTCCGGGAATCCAGGCGATACTGGCAGCAGGCATCAAGTACCTGCTGGACAGTCTGGCATCTGATTCAAAAAAATCCCGCATAATCTCCGAGGAGTTGGCCATTAAAACCAAAAAACTGCTTTTTTCCGCGGCAGTTTACCTGTTTATCCTGTTTTTTATTCTCATCATAGGACAGCTGGCTGACAGGATCATCTGGGAGGGGAAGTGGCTGGAAAACATTGCCCTGGAGCCTGGCCTTTTTAGTGCTCCGGTCTTAACCCTGGGCATTGCGGCTGCAGTATTTTTCGGACTGCCATGTTTTAATTTCAATCGCCTCTCAAATCATTACCTTTACAGGGACAGGCTTGCAGAGGCCTTTTTCCAGACATCTGTTCTTACCGGGCTGAATCCCAAATCCAGAAGCGCCGAGGAGCTCTTCAACTGCATAGTAAGAAAGACAACAAGCATAAGGCTTTCAGAACTGCATGGAAGGCTCGGAAAATGCAGTAAAAAACAACTCCGCGGGCCGCAGAACGTTGCCGCCATGGGGCCTTATCATATCATAAATGCCACATTGAACCTTACATCTGAACACAACCTGAAGGGACTGAAACGAAAGACCGAACCCTTTCTATTTTCAAGGCTTTTTACCGGCTCCGAGAGCACAGGCTATGTAGAGACAGAAAGGTTTTATGCCGAGACCACCCTTGCCAGGGCCATAACCATCAGTGGTGCAGCTGTTGCCCCCATCATGGGCAAAATGACCAGCAGGCTCACTTCCTTTGCCTGTACCATACTTGGGATGCGCCTAGGCTGCTGGGTGATGAATCCGGCATATCTTGCAGACGGAAGGAAGAAAACTGACCGCATCAGGTATTGGATGAAGCCTCTTTTCAAGGAATTAACCGGTTCCGGCAATGCATCTGACAGCATTTTGTATATCAGCGATGGCGGTCATTGCGGTGATAATCTGGGAATCATTCCCCTTCTAAAAAGACGTGCAAAACTGATTATCTCGGCAGATGCGGAATGCGATCCCGATTTTACATTCGGCTCCCTCAACAGTTCTCTGCGCCAGATCTATGTGGACGAGGGCATCAAGATCGATCTAAGGGACACCTGGCAGCAGTTTGTGCTGGATGAAAAGGGTTTTACCAAATGCCACCACCTCGTAGGCAGAATCCTTTATCCTGACAGACCATGGCAGGCAAGCTGGCTGGTGGTGCTGAAAAGCAGCCTTACCGGTGACGAGATGACACCAATAATAAATTATAAAAGACGTTCGCCTGCATTCCCTCACGAAACCACGGCCAACCAGTTCTTTACAGAGGAACAGTTCGAATCTTACAGGGCCCTGGGCAGGCATATTGCGTATGAGGCACTTAAAAAACCGGCACGCAGCATTGGAGAGAAAAAGGCGGCATGCAACTGGCTTCACCTGGATGAATTCTGCAGGCTGCTCATGGGCAGCCAGGCCGGGCCATATGATTTTCAGCACCACTGGGACGATGTAATCGCTGCCATGTGGGATACCGAACAGGTGGATTTTTCCTCCTGGAGAAAATTTTATGAAGCTGTCAGCAGGTTCAATGATGCGGCCAAGGAGCATCCTGCAGAAGATATCCTTTCATATAATCTAAGGCAGCTTCATGAGTGGCTGGACAAGAACAAGGAACACTTAGATGATGAGCCTCTTTCCAGGTATCAAGTGCCGAAGAATCTCACGCAGTTCTGCCGACTCCAGGAAAGGCTCTCAAGGATATTTCCTAACCTCTTTTATCAGGTCAACTGTTCAGCTTTTGGGTGAAAATGCACTGGGGGAGGTAATCCGCATCCGCTTCTTCCTATTCCCTGTCAGATTTTTAGTCCTACATAAAGAGACCCTCTGATTTCAGGGCATCAGCCCCTTATGGGATGCATGTGTCACGTGAAACAGGTTCCATGCTTCGGCTGAGAGCATTCCCTGTTTGTCCCCCATATGTGTCACTGGCAAGGAAGGGGTGTTTCTTGAAAGGTTTTACCACAAGGAAGCCAACTTCAGCCGCAGCCAAGCCGCCAAGATTGGCCATGTGTGTATTCGAGAAGAATTCGAAACCTGCACAGCGGCTTGGTGAAGCTTGAAAGAAATACCCCTTCCTTGCTCTTCTTCGTCCAGGGCCAAACTGGGAATGCTTCCCTTCGGCTTCTGCCTTGAAGCCTGCTTCCATGCCTACTAATGTAGCATGGACAACACGGTCAAGGAGGCACACAGTGCAGAGCTTGATATATATTGCAATAGGACTGGCTGTGGGGACAGGTGCATCGTTTACTGGCCTGGGAGGCGGCTTTCTCATGGTGCCCCTTCTTCTCTTTTTAGGTTATTCAGCCCAGAAGGCAGTTGGCACAAGTTTCATGGCAATACTGGTGATAAGTATATCTGCACTGGCAGCTCACGGCAGGTTCGACAACGTGGATTTCAAGACCGGGGCATTGCTCGGACTCGGCGGTATTCTTGGGGCCCAGCTCGGAGCCATGATTCTCCAGCATATTTCCACTGCCCAGTTCAAGAAGGTATTTGCCGTGGTACTGGCATGTCTTGCCGGCTACCTGTTCTTTAAGGCCTGAGGCCTTTGTCCCTTTCCCCGAAGATGAAAGAGGCCTTCGAAAAGATACTGCACGAGGCAGAAGGACAGCCGGTATATATTGCAGGAGGCCCTGTAAGGGACTGGCTGCTGGAAAGACCTGTTCTGGACATCGACCTTGTGCTGCCGGGTGAGGCTGTTGAAACAGCAAGATCCTTTGCCTCCATGATCGGCGGCGCCTTTGTTCTCCTTGACACCAAGGAGGATGTGGCCCGGGTGGTCCTGAAGGATTACAGTTTCGACTTCAGCTCCTTCAGGAAGGGGGCAAAATCCATTGAAGAAGACCTTGGCTTCAGGGATTTTACCATTAATGCCATGGCATCCCTGTTGAAAAGCCTGATCCCTTTTATCGAAAAAAGTCCTTCGGGCCTGCTGGTCAGAAAAACATATCTGCTCGAGACCCTGATCGATCCTCATGGCGGCCGAAGAGACCTTACGGCCAGGGTCATCAGGGCTATTGCCCTGAAAAACCTGGAAGAAGATCCACTTCGAATGCTCAGGGCATTCAGGTTCCGTGCCTTGCTTGATTTTACCCTGGACCAGGAACTCCTAAGTTTTATCCAAGGTCACGCCGATCTCATCCTGAGGTCTGCATCAGAAAGGATAAACTATGAACTGGAGCGGATAATGGCCACTGAACATGCCGGCCGGAGCCTTGAAGAAATGTTTAAAGCAGGCCTCCTCCAGGCTGTTGTTCCAGAGGTAAGAGAGGCCGAAGGAGTAGACCAGCCCGGGTTTCATCACCTGGATGTCCTGGGTCACTGCCTTGAGACGGTAAGCTGCCTGGACAGGCTGGCTGAGGATCCGTGCATAAAGTTTTCAGCCTGCGACGTATTTGCGAAATGGCTTAGAAAAAACCGTCCATTAGTGCCATATCTAAAGTGGGCAGGCCTCCTGCATGACTTTGGAAAACCTTCCCGCAGGGGGATGAAAGAGGATGGAAGGGTTACATTCTATAACCACGACAGGCAGGGAGCCGAAATGGCAGCCGGCATTGCCCGGCGTCTCAGGTGGTCCAGGCTGGAAAGCGAATTTGTGCAAAGACTTGTCCGCATGCACATGCGTCCCTTTCACCTGCTCAATGACCTGAGGAAGGGCGGACCAAGCAAAAGGGCCATGAGGAAACTGCTGCAGGAAATAGAATCCGACTACCCGGCCCTCTTCCTCCTGGCAATGGCAGACAGCATGGCAGGCTGCGGTCCCCTGAAGCCGGAAGGACTGGATCAGGAGCTTTCCCTGTTGTTTGACCGCATACACAGTTTTTACAAGAACAGGCTTCTGCCCGTCAAGAAGACAAAGCCCCTTTTGAACGGCAGGGATATAATGACGGCCTTTTCCATTGAACCCGGCCCCCTGGTGGGAAAGGCCCTGGCAGCCGTGGAAGCTGCCAGAATAGAGGGGAGATTGAAGACAAAGGAAGAGGCCCTGTCATGGCTCAAGGTTCATTTCCCGGATGAGCTTTCTGACTCTTAACCAGTTTCTCAGGCGCCAATTCGGGTGCAGGGTACAAAAAATTCCCCTGGATGCAGGACTTTCATGCCCCAACCGTGATCCCCATTCAAAACAGGGAGGCTGCATATACTGCAATCAACAGGGTTCTGGGACAGGAGCATTTGCCAGGGGGATGAGTATAAGGGAACAACTGATTCGCGGCATGGAGTGGGCAGCCAGGCGCTACAAGGCCAGGGCCTTTATCGCCTACTTTCAGTCATATTCAAATACCTTTGCATCCCTCGAAAAGCTGGAAGAAATCTTTGGTCAGGCAGCAGAGTTTCCGGAAATAGTAGGCGCAGCCATAGGAACAAGACCCGACTGCGTAGATAGAAAAAGGCTGGAACTAATAGGCAGGATATTCGGCAGCAGGATGATCTGGATGGAATACGGCCTTCAAAGCGCCTCGGACCAGACATTGAAAAGAATAAACAGGGGCCACAGCGTACAGGATTTTATCGACACGGTAAGGCTTACCAGGCAATTCCCGTTCCTGGTTTGTGCGCACGTCATATTCGGACTGCCTGGAGAGACGCGCAGGCATATGCTGAAGACAGCTGCTCTTGTCAGGGAACTCGGCATTGAAGGAGTCAAGTTTCACCAGCTTTACGTGGTGAAAGACAGCCCTCTTCACAAACTTTTTGCAGACGGCTTGTATCAGCCCATCTCCCTTGATGAATATGCAGCAGCCGTGGCCGATGCCATACGGCTGCTGCCGGAAGACACGGTTATTCATCGGCTTACCGGGGACCCTGCACCAGGAGAACTGGTTGCACCCTCATGGGCAAGCCAGAAGGACTTAATAGTGCAAAAGATCAAGAGAAAACTGGACAATAGCGTAGCAGCCTGATTTTTTGATCAAACATATTTGTTCGTGGACAATTATTTCGTCTTGGTTTAAAGAGTATATTAATGTAAATCTCCATGTGCAGATTGTTTCCTGACTGCAAAGGATTTCTTGTTGAAGTGATGACCTGCAAAGGCCTTTTTGGGTTTCCCGTTTTTCTGTTTTGGCTTCTTCTTTTGCCTTCTCACGCTCTCCATGCCCAGGAAATGGTAATGATAATATCCAGTTATGCCCAAGACGACCTCTGCGGCAGGCCCCAGTATCTCGGCGTTATCCAGGCAATTGAGGAAAGCAAGTACAGGACCATCCCGGTCAGAAGCATCTTTCTTGATTCCAAAAGACTCCCACCTGAAAGGGTCCGGCATCGGGTTAAAGAAGCCGTTGCCCTCGTTGAAAATCTGCACCCCAAGGTAATTGTGACCCTGGATGACCTGGCATTTTACCGCGTAGGGTGCAGGTTTGCAGGAAAGGACAGCATGTATGTGGTCTTTTCCGGCCTGAACAGGTCTCTAGCCTTTTACAACCGCAAGTTTTCCTTTCTTAATGGCCGCAGGCCTACCAGTAATATAACCGGGGTGTATGAATACCTTTTCCTCAGGGATCAAATGGAATTTTTGCAAATGATCCTAAAGAAAAAGGGTCAGGTAGCCCTTTTGTATTCTACAGATTTCATGGGTGAAATCTTAAAAGAACAGGTCAAGGCCGAACTCGCGAAGACCTGTTTTTCCAATGAGTTGAGATTGTTCCCGGTTTCTGATTTGAAGGAGCTCCTAAAAGCGGTAGACAGTATCAATGAGGATCCGGAAATAGTCGCCTACATACCTGATACTATGTCCTTGCCTGGAGGCAGAGACGGCCGCAGAAAGACCATAGCGGATTTGGCACCTGTTCTCACCAGCAGGGCAAAAAAAATTGATCTTGCCATCAACAGGGCCTTTACCAGGGCGGGATTTTTCGGCGGTGTCAGCGTGGATTTCATGCACATGGGCTACCAGGCGGGCAGACAGGCAGTTATGCTCCTCGAGGGCTTTCCCATCGAGGATCTGCCGGTGGAAAATGCCATGAGATATGAAATCATAATAAACAAAAAAAGAATGGAGGAACTCTTGCTTAAACTGGATGACCAGGTCTTGAACATGGTGGACGAATTCTTGTGATTCTGTGAATCCCTTCGAGCTTCAACTCCTAAATACTATTTCCTCCATCCTCTTCCTGGGGCTTGGAGTGATCATGTCCGCGGGAAGGCTTTTCAGCAAGGCCAGGACAGGAAGGCTTTTTCTTCTCCTGACCCTCATTTTCACCTCGACAGGGATAATCAAGTTCTCCTACCACTGCCTTCCCTGTTTCGGCAACTGGTGCCAGGCACCAGGAGTCCATTTTTTCTATGTGGCCTGTTTTACAGTTCTGGGAATTGCCATCATGGCACTCAGCTACAGGAGCATGATCGCCTGGACCACCTTGCTGATTACTCTTGCCCTGCCTTTTTTCCTGGAAGTTGTCCTGGTTTCCAACCAGGTTGTGTGGCTTTATCTGGTCCAGACAGGTGTTTTGGCAGCAGCATGCCTTACTGCACTCAAATTGTTCTTCGGATTCCCTGGAATAACCCTCAGAGCCTGGGCCGGTATCGTGTTTTTTCTCATAATTTCCGGGGTTTCTTCTATCTTTCTTTATAAGATTGACAGGGTTCAGTTCCAGGATGGACTTTCGGATGAATATGCATCTCTAAAGACCTATCAAAAGATTTTTTACGACATGGAGCGCCGCGGCAGGGCCGAGATTAAATTGCTCGCAGTCCAGCCCGGCATAGAAAAGCTTTTCCAGGCAGGAAATACAGCCCATGAATTAAAATCCTGGGCCAAGATTCTGGGGGCTTCGGCAGTCTATGCCATGGATAAATCCGGGAATGTTGTATCGTCATCTGCGCCGGCATTTATCGGCAAAAATTACGGTTTCAGACCCTATTTCCAGCTTGCACTCAGGGGGCGTTCCAATGTGTTCCTGGGAAAGGGCGTTACAACCGGCGTGGAAGGCATCTATTTTGCCCGGCCTGTAATAAAGAAAAAAAAGATACAGGGTGTCCTGGTAATGAAGATGGACATAGACAAGGTCCTGGGACGGGATTTCAAAAGAAGCGAAATACTCCTCATGGTGAAACCAGGCATCATCCTTTACGGGCCAGAGCGGTTTTCCGGGGGGCTTATAGGCAAAATGACCCCAAGGACCGTATCGTATCTCAACAGGCAGAAGATACTGGGGACGAGCCATCCCCGTTCATTGGGGCTCAAGGCCCTGGGTAAAGGGCTGTACCGCTTTCCAGACGGCAGGCTTTATAAGCTCGTAAACCTTCCAATCTACGGGCAATCCGTGAGCGTGGCCAGATTTTACCCACTGAGCAGTCATCTTTCCTACCGCCTTGAACTGCTCCTGCTTTTTCTTATCTTGGGACTCATCTATTTCCTGCTGTTTATGAAGCTTGTCCACAACAGGGATTTTGTCAGCAGGTTAAAGTGCGAGGTCAGGCAGAGAAGAAAGGCAGAGAAAAGGCTCAGGGTTTTGGCAGCGGCCATAGAACAGGCTGCAGAGGCAGTAATGATTACAGATGCACGCGGCAGGATAGAATATGTAAACTCGGCATTTACAGCCGTTACTGGTTACAGCCGGGAAGATGTCCTTGGCAGGTCTCCTTCAATCCTTAAGAGCGGCACACATGATGAGGCTTTTTACAAGAACCTGTGGGAGACCATCAAGGCCGGCAGGGTATGGAGAGGAAGATTTACCAACAGGAAGAAAGACGGCAGTCTTGTCCAGGATGAAACCACCATATTCCCAGTCAAAAACGACGACGGCAGCATAAACCGTTTTGTCGCTGTAAAGAAAGATATAACCAGGGAGGCAAATCTCGAGGCCCAGCTTCTTCATGCCCAGAAGATGGAATCCGTGGGCGTGCTTGCAGGAGGAATTGCCCATGATTTCAACAACATCCTTGCTGCTATCCAGGTCAACCTCGATCTTATGCGATCAAAACGGGGGGATGCAGGCATGGTGGCAAGATATCTTCAAAAGATCCAGTATTCTGTTTCCCGCGCATCAGACCTAGTCCAGCAGCTCCTTCTTTTCAGCAGGCGCGAGACCTTTCGGGTTTCCCGGATCGATTTGAATGAATCCATCTCCAGGATGGCCAAGATGATCAGGGGCATGCTGACTGAAAACATAGATCTGGTGATTGAACTAGAGGATTATCCCTGGCGCATCAGGGCAGATTCCGAGGCAATAGACCAGGTGATAATGAATCTGGTGGTTAATGCGGCAGATGCAATGCCTCACGGGGGTATCCTGTACATAAAAACCAAGAATGTCTATCTAAAGGATAAAATGGATGATCTTGCCCCGGGCCGCTACGTAATGCTTACCGTCTCGGATACCGGCATGGGCATGGACGGCCGTACGCTCCAGCACATTTTTGATCCCTTTTTCACAACAAAGGATGTCGGTGCCGGAACAGGTCTCGGCCTCTCTGTGGTTTACGGCATAGTGAGGCAGTTTGATGGAACCATTCAGGTAAGAAGCCGGCCCGGACAAGGATCTTCCTTTGAAATATACTTTCCGGCAAGCCTTGCTGCTGCCTTCTTCCTGAAGGAACAAAGTGAACGGAAAAGGGAGGGCGGCGGTGAAAGAATACTTCTTGTAGAAGACGAGGATACAATAAGTTCCGTAATAGCAGAGGCCCTTCAGGAAAACAATTACCAGGTGCTGAGGGTCCGGGATGATGGCGAGGCCATGGCTGTTCTTGGAAATTCCAGTGGCAGCTTCAGTATGGTGATAATGGATGCCGCCCTGGCTGGACGGGACTGCCTGGGTTTATTTCAGGCAGTCAGCGGAAAGGCCGGCTCCCTGCCCGTGCTTTTTATAATGGATGAAGGGGATCTTCCCGACTGTTTTGCAGGAAAATCCTGCAGAAATATCCAGGTTGTGAAAAAGCCCTTCAGAATCAGCGAGCTTCTTAGAAGCGTAAAGGAGGTCTTGGAGAAAAAGTGCGCTTAGGCGCGCGCACGCAGGTTCGAAAACTACCTTGCGTAGGCCATGCTGGTCTCTCTGATGTATCTTTCTATGCCCCTTGATATGCCGGCTGCGATGGTATCAAGATAGGCGGGTGATTTCAGCCTCCTTTCTTCTTCCCTGTTGCTGATAAAGGAAACCTCCACCAGTACCGAGGGCATGCGGGCGCCTATCAGCACAAAAAAGGGCGCCTGTTTCACTCCCAGATTCCTGATATTTCTGTAATGGCTTTTAAGGGTGCCTACCAGGCTGTACTGGATTTTTCGTGCAAGCCTTGACGACTCGTTTACCTTGCTGTTTTTCATGATGTCATTGAGGATGCTTTTGAGCTCGCTGATGCGTTTTTCAGATGTGGCATTTTCCCTGGCGGCAACCCGCATGGCATCGGCATCGAGTGCAAAGTTCAGGAAATACGTTTCCACGCCCCTGAGCCTTCTGGTAGGCGCAGCATTGGCATGAATGGAAACAAACAGATCAGCCTTACTGGCATTTGCTATGGCCGTGCGCTGGGTAAGGGGAAGATACCTGTCCGATTTTCTGGTAAGGATAACCCGGCAGCCTAGATCCCTTTTAAGCCTCTTTGCCAGCCGCTTTGCAATCTTGAGAACCACGTTCTTTTCCTTAAGGCCCGTCGGTCCCCTGGCACCTGGATCTTTCCCCCCATGGCCGGCGTCAATAACGATGGTTCTTACGCAAAGCCCCAGCTGCTGCGCAAGGGAAAGCCTTTTACCGGAACTGCCGCCTTTTTTGGCAGCAGAACCCCTGGAGGCCTTTTTAGAGGTCTTAACCTGGCAGCTTGCCCTTTTGGAATAATGTGAACCAAAGGCATCTGCAACTATACGAAACGGATCCCTGAGATAGAAAATCTTGGTCTTTTCCGTCTTTTCAAGATCGAATACAACACGCACCGTTTTTGGTGCATACTGCGCAATCCGGACTGATTTCAGCAGGCTGTTGTTGATTTTTATATATTCCTTCAAGCCGATTTTTTTATAGGCAGGAGAAAGATCCAGATAGAACCGCTTGGGCAGGTGCAGTCTTTTATTGGCAGGCAGTACCCCCTTTTTTATGGATACCGGCTTTGAAGAATGAATGACCACCCTGGTATAGTCCTCATCAGACCAGTATTTTATGTCGCGGATAATGGCTGGGTGTGAATCTGTTGCCTTTTCTGCACGGCCGTTCTTTTGAACAGCCTTCTTCTTTTCGGACTGGCTTTTTGGGGAAGATGGCCTGCCCGGGGTCTGCTTTGCAAGTTTTACCCCCATTGTCGAAAGTTTGTGTTTGGCCAGGCCGGCATGGCTGCCGTGAGGGTATTTTCTCACCAGTTCCTTCCATGCCTTGATTGCACTACTGGGCCGGCCTGTTCTCTTGTAAATCTGTCCTATCTCATAAAGGGCATCATCGGCCAGCCTGCTGTCCGGGAAACGCTCGGTAAGCACCTGGTAACGCTCCAGGGCTTCCTGAATATCGGAATGCCTCCTGGAATAGCCATATAGTTCATTATAGCAGCGCCCCATCATGAAAAGGGCCTTTGGCGCGATGTCCTTGTCATCCGGATATGCCAGGTACACCTTCCTGAAACCGTTGATTACATTAATCCAGTTTTCCCGGCGTTTTCGCAGTGGAGCACTGGAGGCAAGGCGGTCATAACCCTGCTTGGCGGCCATATATCGCTGTTCCGCAGGGCTTTGGGCACTATGACAGGGGACCACCGGCAGTATCAGCCAAGTCAGGATGAAGATGAATGAAAAGGTTCCCAGGAGCAGGAAATCCCTCCATTTCTTTTTTTGGGGAGTAATTAATGCTATCAGTGTTCTTTCCTGGCCTGTCTGCAGAGTTTATCCAAGATATTCAATGCCTCAAGGGGAGTGGTTTTATTAATGTCCAGACCCAACAACTTTTCTCTTATGGAATCCGAGTTGTCAACAGCAAGCGGCAATGTCTTTTGGATTACGACCTTGTAATCAGTGCTTCCTATTGCTGCAGAAGGCACATGAGTCTTTTTGTGCGAATTTTTTTGTTCAATTTCCCTTAATATGGACCGTGCATTTTCTATCACTTCTTCAGGGACACCAGCCAGTGCTGCAACCTGTATTCCATAACTCTTGCTGGTGGCTCCTTCCTTCAGACTATGCAGAAAATATATCCTGTTTTCGTGTTCTTTCACCTCCACGTGCATGTTTTTTACCTTTTTGTGCTGCTTCCCAAGGGCAGTAAGTTCGTGGTAATGGGTGGCGAACATGGTTTTTATCCCTGTTCCTTCCTTAAAAAGAAGATATTCGCAGACTGCCCAGGCAATGGAAAGCCCATCGTAGGTACTTGTGCCCCTTCCTATCTCATCAAGTATGACCAGGCTCTTTGAAGTGGCATTGTTCAAAATATTGGCGGTCTCTGTCATCTCCACCATGAAGGTGCTCTGCCCCCGGGAAAGATAATCGGTGGCCCCTACCCGGGTAAATATCTGGTCAACAATACCTATCTCTGCCCTGGAGGCCGGAACGAAGCTGCCCATCTGTGCCATGAGCGCAATGAGGGCCGTCTGCCTGAGAATGGTGGATTTGCCCGCCATGTTAGGGCCGGTTATCAGTATGAGCAGGCTGTCATCATGGTTCAGGGAGATATCATTTGGAACAAAGGCATCATCCTGCAGATTCCTTTCCACCACAGGATGCCTGCCGCCTTCAATCTCAATGGAGGTTCCCTGGGATATTCCAGGGCGTACGTAATTGTTGGTTTCAGCCGTCTCAGAAAGGGCAGCTAAAACATCGGTTTCAGCCAGCGCAGAGGCTGTGGCCTGGATTCTCGAGGATTTACCTGCGATTTTTCCGGTGATCCCCTGAAAGATTTCGAGTTCCAGCTGCACCCGTTTTTCCTCTGCCGTCAGTATCTTTACCTCCATTTCCTTGAGCTCCGGGGTTATGTACCTTTCTGCAGAGACCAGGGTTTGTTTTCTTATGTATTCTTCAGGCACCTTTTCGTTTTGGGTCTTCGGCACCTCGATGAAATAGCCGAAAACCCTGTTGTAGCCCACTCTCAGGCTGTTGATCCCGGTACGCTGCCGCTCCTTGGCCTCCATTCCGGCGATGAACTGCCTGCCGTTTTCCTGGAGTTCCAGCAATTCATCCAGTTCCTGACTGAATCCTTTCTTGATAATATGACCTTCACGCATATGGGCAGGGCAGTCATCGCGAATGGAAGATTCAATGAGGCTGCAGAGGTCTTCCAGGGGATCCATGGTATCCAGAATTTTTTGGAAACGGGAATTATCCCTCCCAGTGCCGGCAAGAAGCCTGGACACAAGGGACCTGATCCCGGGAATGGCTGCCAGGGAGGATTTAAGGCCAAGAAGGTCCCTGGCATTGGCAGTCTCCATGGACACCTTCCCCAGCAACCGTTCCATGTCGTAGACATCCTTGAGCCGGTGTCTGAGCTCCCTCCGGATATCTGGTGCGTTTACCAGGTCTTCCACGCAGGAAAGCCGGGCATTTATGTGCTCAGCCGTCACCAGCGGATAAAGCATCCATTTCTTGAGAAGCCTTCCGCCCATGGCGGTAACAGTTCGATCCAGAACGGAAAGCAGTGTGTCCTGGGTGCCGCCGTCCAGACTGTTTGAGATGAGCTCAAGGTTTCTGACCGTTGCTTCATCTATTCTGAGGTATTGTTCCAGATTGTAGGGATAGATGCTGCCAATGTGATCTATACCCTTTTTCTGGGTCTCCCTGCAGTATGATATGAGTGCCCCGGCAGCACAGACAGCCTCAGGCATGTTCCCGAGCCCGAAGCCGTCAAGGGTGAGCACCTGGAAGTGATCTTTCAGGATCTCCTCGGCCCTGGACAGCAAAAACCAGTCGGCAGGGCGCCAGCTCAGATATGCCTGGGGAAGCGCCTGTTCAATGCGGGCGAGAAGTTCGGTGCCCTTCAGGTATTCGGGCAGCAGCAGTTCCCTGGGCTGTATGCGGAAGAGCTCTCCCAGCAGTGCATTCCAGCTTTCGGCATTTGTCACCCTGAACTCGCCTGTGGAGATGTCAAGGGAAGCAGCAGCAGGTTTTTTGCCCGAAAGGCCCTCTGCCACAGCGGCCAGAAAATTATTCTCCCTGGAGTCAAGACCGCCGTCCAGGCTGATGAGGCCTGGTGTTACCACCCTTACCACCTCCCTCTTTACGATCCCCTTGGATTTCCTGGGATCTTCCACCTGTTCGCATATGGCAACACGCTTGCCCTGCCTGACAAGCCTGGAAATATAGGATGCTGCCGCATGGAAGGGAATTCCGCACATGGGAACAGGATCTTCACTCTTCTTGTCCCTGGAGGTAAGGGTTATTTCCAGGATTTTGGATGCGGTTACGGCATCTTCGAAAAACATCTCGTAAAAATCGCCCATCCTGTAAAAAAGTATGCAGTCAGGGTACTGGCTCTTGATTTCAAGATACTGCTTCAGCATGGGTGTCTTTTTCCTGGATCCCTGCCCTGCAGCCTCTGAATTCTGTGTTTTTGAACTCACGATTTCTCTATGTGGGGAAGAATTACGGTCTGAACCAGTTCTTTTACGCCCTTTCCTGTCCTGGAAGATACCACCAGCGGTTCTGATAAGTCCCGGGGCAGCATGATGCTGGTTTCCCTGAGCTTGGAAGCAATCTTGCTGCCCGAAAGCTTGTCCGCCTTGTTCAAGACCACCCAGGGTCTCAACTTCATGAACAGAAGATATTCTACAAGATTCAGATCAAGATCATCCAGTTTGCGCCGGATATCAAAGATGCACACCACGCCTTTCAGGCTCTTCCTGCGGGAAAGATAGCCCTCCACCAGTTTCTGCCATCTTTTTATTACATTACGCGGGGCCTTTGCATAACCGTATCCGGGAAGATCCACCAAATAGGCAGATCCGTTTACAAGAAAGAAATTCAGGGACTGGGTGAAACCCGGCCTGCTGCTGACCTTCACAAGTTTCTTTCTGCCCATGATTGCATTAAGCAGGGAGGATTTACCCACATTTGATCTTCCCGCAAAGGCAATTTCAGGCAGGTTGTCCTCGGGCAGATCCTTCAGGGAATAACAGCTTTTTATAAATTCAACTTTCTTTATCCCAGCTGCAGCAGAAGGCATGTAATTCGAGGAGCCTACAGTACCTTGTTCAGGGCATATTCTATAATGCCCTGTGCACCTGCCTCCTGCAACTGGGGGACCAGTTCCCTTACGTGGCCCTCGTTGATCACGGTTTCAACTGAACACCAGTCGGCATCATAAAGGGGAGAAACCGTAGGGGCATTCAGGCTCGGCAGCAGGGCAACTACATCCTTGACCTTCTCCTTGGGGCAGTTCATCTTAAGGCCCACCAGCCTGTCGGCTCGCAAGGCCCCCTGCATGAGTATAGAGATCTGCTCTATCTTTTTCCGCTTCCACGTGTTTTCCCATGCCTGGGCATTGGCAATGAGCTTGGGGTTGGTTTCCATGAGTTCTTCAATAATCACCAGGCCGTGGGCGCGGATGGTACTTCCGGTTTCTGTTACTTCCACTATTGCATCGGCCAGCCCGGAGACAACCTTGGCCTCTGTTGCTCCCCAGGAGAATTCCACCTGTACATTGATACCCTGCTTCTCAAAGTAGCGCCTGGTAAAATTGACCAGTTCCGTGGCTATCTTTTTACCCTCAAGGTCCCTGGCGGTCTTGCATGGAGAATCTGCAGGTACGGCGAGCACCCACTTGGCAGGCCTCCTGCTGACCTTGGAATAAATGAGATCTGTTATTGTCACCACCTTTGATTCGTTTTCTAGTATCCAGTCCAGGCCCGTAATGCCCACGTCAAGGGTACCATTTTCCACATAGCGGGACATTTCCTGGGCACGGCATATGCTGCACGATATTTCAGGGTCATCTATATCCGGGAAATAGCTCCTGTGATGGACGTTTATCCGCCAGCCTGATTTGGCAAGAAGCTCCATGGTTGCCTTTTCCAGGCTTCCCTTTGGAATTCCGAGTTTAAGCTTGTTCACTTTCCGTATATCTCCTTTGGATCAAAGACGAGTTCTCCTTCCGCCACCAGCCTGCCGCCGTCCACCCTGTTGAAAAAGCAGCTTCTATGACCGGTATGGCAGGCAGCTCCGCCCTTCTGTTCCACCTTAACCAGCACGGTGTCGAGGTCGCAGTCCACAAAGGCCTCCTTCAGCACCTGGACATGTCCCGAGGTTTCACCCTTGAGCCAGAGCTTCCTGCGTGACCTTGACCAGTAATGAACCTTTCCTGTCTCCATGGTCTTTTCCCACGCTTCCCGGTTCATGTAGGCAAGCATGAGGACCTGGCCTGTTTCAAAATCCTGGGCGATTACAGGGATCAGGCCGTCTCCCTTGTCAAATCTCAGGTTGGCTGCTTCTGTTTTTTTCATGGTTTCATACCGTTTCTATCAGCGGGAAATTGTGACGGAAATTACTTCCCTTCTGTATTTTCTGCAACCCACTGGGCAAATTCAGGCAGTACTTTGTCTGCTTCAAGTGCTATGATCTGGGGGAGTTCATAGGGATGGTTCTGCCTTATAAAATTTTCCAGAAGCTGATAGCCTGATTCCGTGGTTTTCATCCTGACCTGCCATTCCTCGGTCTTCTCCCTGGCCCCCTGCCACCAGTAGTAACTGGAAATTGGACCCGAAACCTGGGCGCAGGCAGCAAGTTTTTCCCTGACTGCCATATCTGCCAGCCGGTCCGCATCTTCTCTTTCGCTGCATGTGGTGACTACAATAAATATCTTAGTCTTCTGCATATCAGATCCTCCCTGCCGTAAACACGCATGGACTTAATACCATTATATATAGGAGTATTATCACTTAGCCAACATCCACGCAGAAATAAGCGGATTTTGTCAGATCCATCCGGGAATCAGATGTCCGTTTGGACATCAGGGCTTACACTTGCGAGCCCTGGAGCCGGCATGGACAAAGATTCAAAAAAATTGCCAATGCCGTGAACAGGGATTATTCTTCTTGACTCAAAAAGCGGCTTTTGGGCTGATATCGGGCAGTTTCTGATTCACGAAAGAAAAATCAACGACTGGGGAATCATCATGGCAACCAAGGTTAAGGTTATCGTTACTACAGGTTATGGCACAAATTGCGAGATGGAAATGGCCCATGCCTGTTCAATGGCAGGAGCAGGGCAGGTGGATATAGTTCACCTTAGTGACATCCTGGACGGCACTGTAAGGATAACGGATTATCATTTTCTGAATCTGCCCGGCGGCTTTTTGGATGGAGACAACATGGGGGCTGCCCAGGCCGGTGCCCACCGGCTAAGGTATGCCAGGATTAAGGGCTCGGGCCAGAGGCTGATGGACCAGATCCTCGAATTTGTTGAACAGGGCGGTCTCATCCTCGGGGTCTGCAACGGTTTCCAGCTCATGGTAAAGACAGGGCTTTTGCCCGGCCTTGACGGAAACTATGAAAGCAGGGTTGTAAGCCTGACATATAACGACTCTGGAAGATTCGAGGACCGCTGGGTTACCTGCAGGGCAAACGCTGATTCTCCATGTGTCTTTACCAGGGGAATCGAGGATATCGAGCTTCCCGTCCGCCACGGCGAAGGAAAGTTTGTCGGCCTGGATCCCGAAATCCTGAATGCTGTTGAACAGCAGAACCTTATAGCACTCCAGTATGTGAACCCGGATACAGGCAGCATCACCTATGATTATCCCCTTAATCCCAACGGTTCCGAGCTGGCTGTTGCAGGGATATGTGATCCTTCCGGAAGGCTCATGGGGCTTATGCCTCATCCAGAGGCATATCACCACTTCACCAACCATCCCCAGTGGACCAGACGGCAGTTTCCCCAAGAGGAAGGGGCGGGAATAGCAATGTTCAGAAACGCAGTCTCCTATATTCGGCAGAATATTCTCTGAAACCCCGAATTGTGAAGGGGTATGTGACACAGGGCCCATGAATTCTGAGCAGGCTGCAGGCCTCCATAATCTGTCGGAAGGTGATGACTACCCTGCCAGGAAGCTTATCCTGTTCCTGGTTCAGTTCAGAAAATTCATACTTGAGTTAGGAATAGCCTTTTTCAGCCTGACCTTTTTCTTTTATTGGTATGCGCCTGACATACTGTTATTTCTGCAGACTGACCTGGATCAAAAGCTTGCCTTCTTCGGAGTCATGGAGCCGGTTCTGGCCCTTGTCAAGATTGCCAGCGTCCTGGCCATTCTTGTTCTTGCACCCTGGATTTTGTGGAGAATTGCCCAGGTTCTGGTGGTCACCTTCAGACTGACCAGGACCTTTGCAGCAATCTTTGTCTTGTCCGCCCTGCTGCTTTTTTATGCAGGTGCCTCCTTCTGTTTTTTCATCACCCTGCCCTTTGGCATAAACTTTCTGCTGGGTTATCAGTCGGAAGTGGTCAAGCCTGTAATCAGCGTAGGCAAATTCGTGAGCTTCACAGGACTTTTTCTCCTGGGTTTCGGCCTCATATTTGAAATTCCGCTCCTCATGACAATCCTCTGCAGACTGGGTATCTGCCATTATTCGATGTTCAGCCGGATCCGGCGTTATGCCGTACTCGTAATCGCCATCCTGGCAGCCGTGCTCACACCCACGCCGGACGTGGTTAACATGGCACTCATGGGTATTCCTCTCTACCTCCTTTACGAAATGGGCATAATAATAGCAAGGCTCAACACCAGGGATTGAGCTACATTACTTGACAAGCACACAGAGCCATTTATATTGTTAAATTTCCTTTAAAATAGGTCAACAGTCATCTGCATGCCGGCAGGAGAGGGCTTGTTTCAGGGCTGCCCTAACCGATTGTCCGACTTTGTCGGTCAGTAAAGGAATTTTAGTTATTTCATACAATCGGATAAAATGCAGCCCGGGCACATATTTCAACATTATTGGTGTTTATTTTTTGAAACATGATTTCGGAATTACACATAAAGGTATCGGACATTCCTGAAGAAGGGCTGTTTTTGAATTTTGAGGAATTGTCCGGGCATATACCAGAGATAGATGATTACTCCACCATTTCAAGTGCCAGGGGAAGACTTGAGGTGAGACGTTCGGGCTCTGAGGTCAGGATTTCAGGACATGTTCTAGGTATTCTGCACCTTTCATGCGACAGATGTCTCAACAGGTTCCCATTCCAAGTGAACACCCCCTTTTTCTACCTTCTCAAGCCGCCTGGAGATTTCCATTCAGATCTCGATCCGGACCATGAGGTCAGCGGTGATGAAATCGAGGTCTATTGGTACGAAGATGGGGAAATAAGGGTGGAAGATCTCTTCCGGGAGCAAATCCTTCTGCAGGTGCCCATGAGAATACTCTGCAAAAAGGACTGCATGGGTCTTTGTCCCGGCTGTGGTGCCGATCTCAACGAGGAAAGATGCCAGTGCAAAGAAATCACAGGGCACGGACCGTTTTCAGTGCTGGCCAACCTGAAAGAGTCTTTAAGCTCTTCCCAAGGGAAATAAATACAATTTTTCATATTTGGAGGATTATACATCATGGCTGTACCAAAACGAAAGATTTCCAAGTCCAGGCGCGGAAACAGGCGCTCTCACGATGCACTCAGGAAACCGGCAGTCTCAAGCTGTCCTCAATGTGCTGAACCAAAGGCGCCTCACAGGATCTGTCCCCATTGCGGTACATACAAGGGCAAGGATTTTTTTTCATCGGATGAAGAATAAGGAGCCAATCAATCCATGACCATTGCCCTTGATGCCATGGGCGGAGATCACGGTGCCGCCATCCTGGTGGAAGGAGCTGTGGCAGCAGCCCGTGATCTCGGCACCGAGATCATCTTGGTCGGGCGTTCCGGTCTACTCAACAGTGAGCTGAAGAATGCTGGCGGAGACGGCCTGCCTATAACCATCAAGGACGCCTCTCAGGTGGTCAGCATGGAGGAAGCACCGTCTGATTCCCTCAGGAAGAAAAAGGATTCATCTGTCAGAGTAGCCTTTGACTTGGTCAAAAAGGGTCTTGCCCATGCAGTGGTGAGTGCAGGAAATTCCGGCGCGACTCTGGCTACTGCCATGTTCATTCTCGGCAGGATAAAGGGGGTGCGGCCGGCCATTGCCACATTGGTCCCAACCCTCAAGGGGCAGTCCCTGATTATAGACGTAGGGGCGAACGTAGACTGCAAGCCTCATCACCTGCTGCAGTTCGGCATAATGGGCTCCCTTTTTGTCAGGGAAGTCAACAGGAAACACGTGCCTTCGGTGGGGCTTTTGAGCATAGGGGAGGAAGGCTCCAAGGGCAACCAGCAGGTGAAGAAGGCCTTTGATCTTTTGGCCAGCAGCGATCTGAATTTTGTAGGAAACGTGGAGGGGAGAGATATTTTCAGGGGAGAGGTGGACGTGGTAGTCTGTGACGGCTTTGTCGGCAATATATGTCTTAAGCTCAGCGAAGGCCTGGCAGAGGCCATTTTGACCATGCTCAAGACCGAACTCGAAGGCAGCATCCTGGCTTCCATGGGTTACGGGCTTGCACGAAAGGCATTCAGAAGGTTTCGAAAAAGGGTGGATTACTCCGAAATCGGCGGCGCCCCTCTTTTAGGCATCAAGGGCATTGCCATAATATGCCACGGAAGTTCCAGCCCCAAGGCCGTCAGAAACGCCATAGCCGTTGCACACAATCTTGCTGCCCTTGATCTTGCCGGCAAACTGGAGGCATCCATCAACAGCCGTCGGGATTTCCTGAGGATAGTCTGACATTCCAGATACATGACAAAAAGGTCTAAAATTACAGGAACGGGTTCCTGTGTGCCTGAAAAGGTTCTTACCAACAGGGACCTGGAATCTATGATAGATACTTCTGACGAGTGGATAACCACGAGAACCGGCATAAGACAGCGCCATATCGTCAGTGTGGGTGAAAACAATTCTGATCTTGCCGTCGGTGCCTCTCGCGCAGCCCTGGAAATGGCCGGCGTCGAAGCATCCGAGATAGATCTTATTATTGTCGGCACTTTGACGCCTGATATGCCCATGCCCTCTGTGGCCTGCCTTGTCCAAAGGGAGCTGGGAGCCGGGAAGGCAGGGGCATTTGACGTTTCAGCCACCTGTTCCGGGTTTCTTTACAGCCTTTCTATTGCAGATAAATTCGTAAGGGACAATCCTTCAATGAAGATCCTTGTCATAGGCAGTGAGGTCCTTTCCAGAAGAACCAACTGGGAGGACAGGACCACCTGCGTACTGTTTGCAGACGGGGCAGGGGCCGCCGTGGTCACGGCATCAGACGGTGACAGCGGCATTCTTTCCACCTGTCTCCATGCAGACGGCAGCGTGTGGGATCTTCTTACCATCAAGGGACTGGGGACTGCCCATCCCATTGATCAGGAGCTTCTTTCCAAGGGCTGGCAGTATATAGAGATGAAGGGGAAGGATGTCTTCAAGCACGCGGTCAGGGCACTGGAATCCGTTGCCCATGAATCCATGGAAAAGGCCGGGTGGAATAACGATGACCTTGATCTTCTTATTGCCCACCAGGCCAACATCAGGATCCTGGATTTTTTGAGGGAAAGGTTGAATCTTCCAAAGGAGAAGGTCTTTATCAATATTGATAAGTATGGTAATACCTCAGCGGCAAGCATTCCCATAGCACTTGACGAGGCCTGGCGTTCAGGCAGGCTTAAAAAAGGAGATAACGTCCTGATGATATCCTTTGGAGGAGGCTTTACCTGGGCAGGGGTCACAATGCGCTGGTAGCTGCTTTCGGGTGCATTTTTTATTTGAGGGCATAAGAAGGGGCTCGGTTAATGAGTAACGTAAATTATTTTCTGACAGAAGAACAGCAGATGATAGTGGATCTGGCCAGGCAGATTACCCGGGATAAGATTATCCCGGTCAGGGCCAGGCTTGATGAGACAGAGGAATTTCCCTGGGATATCATGAAGGATCTTGCCCAGGCAGATCTGTTTGGTCTCTATATCCCTGAAGAATATGGAGGGCTTGGAGGAGGCTGTTTTGAAAACTGCCTTGCAGTCGAGCAGATGGCATACGGATGTATAGCCATCACGACCACCTTTGCCGCAAGCGCCCTGGGCGGATATCCAATATGTCTCTACGGGACAGATGAACAAAAGGCCAAATACCTCCCGGACATAGCAGCAGGAAAACGTCTCGTGGCCTTCGGTCTTACAGAGGCAGGGGCAGGAAGTGATGCAGCTGCCATTAAGACCACTGCGGTTGAAGACGGTGATTACTGGGTTCTCAACGGAACAAAACAGTGGATTACAAGCGGCGGAGAGGCGGAGATTTATACCATCATTGCCATGACTGACAAGGCAAAAGGTGCCAGGGGAGCATCTGCCTTTATAGTGGAAAAGGGAGACGAAGGCTTCAATTTCGGCAAGAAGGAGAGAAAGATGGGCCTCAGGGCGTCTTCCACCAGGGAGCTGGTCTTCAGTGACTGCCGAATACCAAAGGACAGGCTGCTTGGCAAGAGGGGGCAGGGCTTTATAATCGCAATGAGGACCCTGGACCTGGCACGGCCTGGCATTGGGGCAATTGCCGTAGGGCTTTCACAGGCTGCCCTGGATGAATCCGTTGTCTATGCCCGGCAAAGGGTGCAGTTCGGCCAGCCCATTATATCCTTTCAGGCAATCCAGCACATGCTTGCGGACATGGCAACCTATATAGAGGCCTCCAGGGCCCTGGTCTATGCTGTGGCACGCACCATTGACGCCGGTGCAAAGAATTTTTCAAAGCTTTCGGCCATGGCAAAGCTCTTTCCCACAGATGTGGCCATGAAGGTGACCACGGATGCTGTCCAGATCCTTGGTGGTTACGGCTACATGAAGGACTATCCCGTTGAAAAAATGATGAGGGATGCAAAGATCCTGCAGATTTATGAAGGCACAAACCAGATCCAGAAAAACGTGATAGGACAGGCCCTAAACAAGGAATACGCCAGAAAATAGTCATGGATATCGTAGTCTGCATAAAACAGGTCCCAGACGCTGCAAGCGTCAAATGGGACCACAAGACAGGCACCCTTATCAGGGACGGAGTACAGAGTGTAATCAACCCCTTTGACTACAATGCCATAGAAGCCGCCCTGAGCCTCAGGGACGAGCTCGGCGGTAAGGTCACGGCTGTTACCATGGGGCCGCCCCAGGCACAGGATGCCATAAGGGAAGCAATGTCCATGGGTGTTGACCACGGAGTCGTCATCTCTGACAGGGCATTTGCAGGCGCAGATACCCTTGCCACCACCTATACCCTCTCCCGGGCCATCCGCAAACTGGGCAGCGTGGACGCTGTTTTTTGCGGCAAGCAGGCCATTGACGGAGATACCGCCCAGGTGGGGCCAGGACTTGCCGTAAGGCTGGGTCTTCCCTGCGTCACTTGTGTGGGAGAGATGGAAATAATGGAAGGAGGCGCGGGGCTCAGGGTAAAGCGCATGTGCGAGCAGGGCTACGATGTTGTGGAAGTAGGTTTCCCGGTCCTTCTTACTGTTCTGGCATCTCTTAACACTCCGCGCGTTCCGTCTCTAAAGGGCAAGATGAGGGCCAGGAAGGCGGATATTCCCCTTTGGAGTGCAGAGGATATCGGGGCACAAAAGGATAAGATCGGTCTTGCCGGTTCTCCCACCAAGGTATTTTCCACTCATATTCCCAAGTTCGAGGCCAGGCGGGAGATGCTGCCTGGTACGGCAGAAGAGCAGGTGGATGCCCTGGTTGATAAATTAAAGGAAGCAGGGATCATTTGATGGTAGTTGTAGATCTCGAAAAATGCGTGGGCTGCGGCGAGTGCGAGGATGTCTGCACCTTTGGTGCAATATCCATAGTGGATGAAAAGGCCGTTGTTGACCCGGATACATGTACGTTGTGCGGTGCCTGTGAAGAGGCCTGTCCCGAAGGGGCAATAGAAATAGAGGGAGAGGACATCAGCCCGGCAGGGGGCATGGACCTTGATGCGTGGCGGGGCGTCTGGGTGGTTGCTGAGTTCAGGCACGATAGATTCGCCCCGGTCACATTTGAACTTCTGGGCAAGGGCAGACAGCTGGCAGATGATCTTGAGACGGATCTTACCGCCGTTCTCATGGGCAGCGGTGTGGGTGAATATGCCGAGTCCCTCATAGAAAGGGGCGCTGACAAGGTGCTTGTGGTAGACAGTCCTAGGCTGGAACAGTTTCTGGATGATGTCTACGCCAGGATACTGGCTGACATGGCCCAGAAGGAAAAACCGGAGATCATCCTTGCAGGAGCTACTGCAATGGGCCGGGCCTTTATACCCCAGGTGGCAACCATCCTGGAAACCGGTCTTACTGCAGACTGTACAGGTTTAGAGATAGCCCCGGAAGGAAGAGACCTGCTCCAGACGAGGCCGGCATTTGGCGGAAACCTCATGGCGACCATCATTTGCGATTCCACACGACCGCAGATGGCCACTGTGAGGCCTCATGTCTTGAAGGCCATGGAACCCGATGCTTCGAGGCAGGGAGAAGTCATAAAGATCGACCCCCACGAAGATCTGCTTAAAAGCAACATAAAGGTCCTGGAATCGGTGATGGAAGAGGCAGAGGGACCCATGCTCACAGAGGCCGAGGTAGTAATTACCGCGGGAAGAGGTGTTGAAAACCCAAAAAACATAGCACTTATTGAGAAACTCGCCCATTGCATGGAAGGCGGAGTAGGTGCCACAAGGGCGGTCACGGATGCTGAATGGCTGCCTGGACGCTGCCAGATAGGCCAGACCGGGGTCACTGTCTCTCCCAAGTTGTACATGGGCTTCGGGGTCAGCGGCGCAATACAGCATCTTGTGGGAATGCAGGGTTCGGAGATTATTGTGGCAGTCAACAAGGACCCTGATGCGCCTGTTTTTGATGTGGCCACATACGGAATAGTAGGGGATGTCAAGGATATTCTTCCCCTGCTGGTACGCCGAATTTGTCAGGAACGGGGGAATGATTGATGCCCGGAAGAGATCTTGAAGGGAAAAATGCACTGGTCACAGGAGGGTCCAGGGGGATCGGACGGGCCATATGCCTGAAACTGGCCGCCATGGGCGCCCGGGTGTTCATAAATTTTACCAGCAACAAGGAGGCAGCCCAGAAGGTGCTTTCTGAAATCGAGGCAGCTGGAGGACAGGCTGTCCTATGTCCCTTCGACGTTTCGGATGCCCAGGCTGTAAAGGGTGCAGTGTCTGGTCTCATAAAGGAATACGGTCCAGTCCAGGTTCTTGTAAACAACGCGGGGATTACGCGTGACGGACTACTGGCAAGGATGAAGGAGGCCGACTGGGACCAGGTAATGAACGTCAATCTCAAGGGGGCATTCAACTGCATACAGGCATGTGCCATGGCCATGATGAAAAGCCGCTGGGGCCGCATTATAAACATAGGTTCTGTTGTGGGAACCACGGGCAACATCGGCCAGGCAAACTATAGTGCCGCAAAGGCCGGGCTTGAAGGTCTTACACGCACTGCTGCAAGGGAAATGGCCGCAAGGGGTATTACAGTCAACCTGGTGGCACCTGGATTTATCGAGACCGACATGACAGCCGGCCTTCCAGAAAAGATAAAGACTGGTCTCCTGGCCCAGATTCCAGCGGGAAGAATGGGCGTTCCAGAAGAGATCGCAGGGCCAGTGGGTTTTCTTGCATCGGAGGCTGCATCCTATGTCACCGGACACACGTTTCACGTAAACGGCGGCCTGGTCTGCCAGTAATTGATATATTTATTCAGGAGGATTGAAGAAAATGGATGTTCAGGAAAAGATAACGGAAATCATATCGAGCCAGCTCAGCGTTCCAAAGGAAAAGGTGGTTCCTCAGGCCTCTTTTACCGACGATCTTGGAGCAGATTCTCTTGATCTGGTGGAGCTTGTCATGGCCATGGAGGAAGAATTCGGCATGGAAATAGCCGACGAGGACGCAGAAAAGCTTCAGACTGTCAAGGATACAATCGATTACGTAAAACAGCACATGGGATAGATCCCCCGGGGAATTTCTTTCATGGGTAATTATGCATCTGACCGCAGGGTAGTGGTCACGGGCCTTGGCCTGATTACGCCTGTTGGAATCGGAGTAGATGACAGCTGGTCAAGCATCGTAGAGGGCAGGTCAGGCATAGGGCCTGTTACCAAGTTTTCCACAGAAGGCTATTCATGCCGGATCGCAGCGGAAGTAAAGGGCTTTAAGCCTGAAGAGTTCATGCCCAGGAAGCTGGTCAGAAGGCTTGACCCTTTCGTTCAGTACGCCATAGCGGCTTCGCGCATGGCCTGGGAGGATTCCGGGCTGGAAACGGCGGATATGAACCCGGACCGTATCGGGGTTATCACCGGGTGCGGGCTTGGCGGCCTGGGCAGCATAGAATATTTCAGGGACGTGCTGGTAAGCAGGGGGCCAAGAAGGGTGAGCCCTTTCTTCATTCCCATGGCTATTCCAAACATGGCCTCTGGCCAGATCTCCATACTTTTCAATGCCAAGGGGCCCAACACTGTCGTATGCACAGCCTGCGCCGCCGGGACCCATGCAATCGGCCAGGCCTTCAAGGAAATCCAGAGGGGGACAGCAGATGCCATGTTCTGCGGAGGCACGGAAGCAGTAATCACAGAACTTGCCCTTGCAGGTTTTTCCTCCCTCAAGGCCCTTTCCACCAGAAACGATGATCCGGAGCGCGCTTCACGGCCCTTTGACAGGGACAGGGACGGGTTTGTCATAGGCGAGGGGTCAGGGATGATGATACTTGAGAGCCTGGAACATGCGGAAAAAAGGGGCGCCCGGATCCTTGGAGAAATATGCGGTTTCGGCGTGACTGGTGACGCATATCATATGACTGCACCTCCTGCCGACGGAGAGGGCGGGGCCAGGTGCATGAAAGAAGCACTCAAGGATGCGGGAATGAGCCCCGAGGACGTGGATTATATCAATGCCCACGGCACCAGCACGCCTCTTAATGACAGCTGCGAAACCAGTGCCATCAAGCAGGTCTTTCAAGATCATGCATACAAGATCCCGGTAAGTTCCACCAAGTCCATGACAGGGCATCTTCTTGGAGGTGCCGGAGGCATAGAAGCTGTTTTCAGCATCAAGACCCTTATGGATGGATTGATTCCGCCAACCATAAATTATGAAAATCCCGATCCCGAATGCGACCTGGATTACGTGCCCAACGAGGCAAGGTCAGCAGATATTCGAACTGTGATGAGCAACTCTTTCGGATTTGGCGGGACAAATGGGGTCTTGATCTTTAAAAAATTTCAATAAGCGCCCTGAAAGGCAGGAAAGATCTCATGAAGATTGCCATTGGCTCTGATCACGGCGGATACGAACTCAAGGTATTCCTGAAACCCTTTATCGCAGAAATGGGCCATGAGCTGGAAGACGTTGGATGTTTCTCAAGGGATTCCGTTGATTACCCGGAACAGGCCCAGGCAGTAACCGACCTTGTCCTAGGCGGCCGTGCAGAAAGGGGTATTCTTATTTGCGGAACCGGCATAGGGATGTCCATTGCAGCCAACAGGAAACGGGGTATCAGGGCGGCCCTCTGCCATGAGCTCTTTACCGCGAAGATGAGCAGGCTTCACAATGATTCAAATGTTTTATGCATGGGCGGCAGGGTTATCGGTTCGGAGCTGGCCCTGGAAATGGTTAAAATCTGGCTGACGACCCCTTTTGAAGAGGGAAGGCACAAACGAAGACTTGCCCTCATAGATCCGGCATAAATGCAGGGCCGGGGAAAAATCTTTTCATGAAAATATCCAGCAATTTCAGTTTCTTTCAATGCATGGCTGCAGGCCAACAACAGGCTGCATGGAATTTTGGGAGCAGGAAGTGAAAGAATTATGCAGGACTGATCCTCAGGTATTCAAGGCCCTCTGGTCGGAGATAAAACGTCAGACCAGCCAGCTCGAGATGATAGCCTCGGAAAATTTTGTCAGCGAGGCGGTAATGCAGGCTGAAGGCAGCGTATTCATGAACAAGTATGCCGAGGGTTATCCGGGGCGCCGCTATTACGGCGGCTGTGAAAACATGGATACGGTGGAGCAGCTTGCCATTGACCGTCTTAACATGCTTTTTGGCTCTGAATTTGCCAATGTCCAACCTCATTCGGGCAGCCAAGCCAACATGGCCGTATATTTTGCTGCACTGAACCCAGGTGATACCATCCTTTCCATGGACCTGGCACATGGAGGTCACCTGTCTCACGGCTCCTCTGTCAGTTTTTCAGGCAGGCTCTTTAATGTGGTCCATTACGGGGTAAGTGCCGATACCGAAACCATTGACATGGATCAGGTGGCAGAAAAGGCCAGGGAACATAAACCCAGGATGATAGTTGCCGGGGCCAGCGCTTATCCAAGGACCATAGATTTTGCCTCCTTTCAGGCCATAGCCCAGGAAAATGGGGCGTATTTCATGGTGGATATGGCCCACATTGCAGGGCTGGTTGCAGCAGGCATCCATCCTTCTCCTGTTCCTTTTGCAGATTTCGTCACTTCCACTACCCACAAGACCCTTCGCGGGCCCAGAGGCGGCTTCATCCTTTCCAGGGAAGAATTTTCAAGACTCCTCAACAGCCAGATATTCCCTGGGATCCAGGGCGGCCCCCTGATGCACGTGATAGCTGCAAAGGCCGTGGCGTTTCAGCAGGCCCTGGGCGATGAATTCAAGTTCTACTGCCAGCAGATAGTAGCAAATGCCGCAAAATTGGCAGAAGTATTAAAGGAGAGGGGCTTCAGGCTTGTATCCGGCGGTACGGACAATCATCTCATTCTGGTGGATCTTTCCAGCAAGGATCTTACCGGTGCAGAAGCGGAACAAATACTGGAACGGGCAGGCATCACAGTGAACAAAAATGCCATTCCCTTTGATCCCAAGCCTCCCCGTGTGACAAGCGGCATTAGAATAGGGACCCCTGCTGTTACCACCAGGGGGCTCAAGGAGGATGAGATGGAAAGGGTGGGCAATTTCATAGCAGATCTCCTCCTTAATCCCGGGGATGAAGGCCTTGAAGAAAAAATCAGACAGGAAATCCGTGAGATATGCCGGGCCTATCCCCTTTATGAAGAAAGACTTGCCAGATACAAGGCTACCATGGAGGAATACGGCAGTTAAGATCAAAGGTGAAAGACATCACTGGAAAATCCTCTCCTCCGTCTCTACATGAAAGGCCCTCCTGGGACCAGTATTTCATGTCCATAACCAGGCTCGTGGCAGAGCGTTCAACCTGTCTCAGGCGTAAGGTGGGAGCAATTCTTGTCAAGGGGAAAAGGATTCTTTGCACCGGCTACAACGGAGCACCTGCCGGGCTCAGTCACTGTCTTGAAACAGGATGCCTGAGGGAGCAGCTTGGAGTAAAAAGCGGCCAAAGACACGAGCTGTGCCGGGCCCTTCACGCGGAACAAAATGTCCTTATCCAGGCGGCCTTTCACGGAATCGCAGTGGAAGGGGCGGTTCTGTACTGTACCAACCTGCCTTGTTCCATATGTACCAAGATGTTGATAAATGCCGGTATCAGAAAGATCTATTTCCAGGAGGGCTACCCGGATGAGCTTTCCAGACAGATGCTGGAGGAGGCAGGCATAGAGCTCATCCATCTGGACGGGGACGGCTCTGTCAGGCAGTAGAGCCGTTTTTTCAGGCTTGCATGATGCCTGATGTGCCGCCCCCGACATTAATTTCAGAATCAGCCCTGTCTTTTACTTGTCGGGTTGGAACTGCGTGATCTTGTTGCCCTGAAGACCAAGGCCGGCCATGAGCCCCTTCTGACTGAAGAAAAAGGCATAGATGTTGTCTTTGCCGGTGGTTGTGGTCAGGCTTGTTGCCGCCCCCTGGTCTACCACTACGATGCTCGGCCCGACTCCTATCTCCCAGCCTTGGCTGTTAAGGAGATATTTGAGGGCCTTGTCAGACATGAAAAAAAGCGCATAGCCGAATGCCTGGGCTCCTGCCTGAAGCCCGTACGAGCCGCCCATGGTCTTGTAATAGCCTACAATATTGTTGTTTACTATAAGTGCTCCTTCTCCGTACTGGGCCCCCACTATGAAACCTGCCTTGTAGATCTTCGGAAAGACCAGGATGCCCTTGGCCGTTTTGCCGAGCTTGGCTGCAGCAGGAGCCGTGCTGTAGAGCTGGTGAAGCGCCTTTATCACCTCTCTGTCCAGTTCTGCAGCAGAAGTAGCAAGAGCAGCCATGCTGCCTGCGGACAGAAACATTGCAGACATAAGGGTAACGAGAAAGATTTTGGTAAATTTGTTCATGTAATTTTGCTCCTTTTAATTTACCAGCTGTAGGCCAGGCCAAGGCCTCCGATCCACTGATCGGATGAACCCCTTTTGTCCACTACAGGGCTGTCATCTGCATCATCCAGCAAGCGCCTGTACTGGAGCCCTGCAGCCACATGCCAGTTCATGTTCAGGTGCATTACCAGTGTCGGGTTGATCCTGAAGTCCTTAACGCCGCTGTCAGCATCGAATACAGGCAGTCCTGAACGTTCTGAATCCTTTTTGTCCACGCCGAAATAGGTCTTCATGTAATTATCGCTTGCATAGACCACTGTAAAACCCAGGCCTGCATCAAACATCCTGGAAAGCGGATACCATCCCCTCACATTTGCGGAAACAGTGTATCCGTCATGTTCATTAGCCACGTCTGCCAGACAGTCTATATCAGCCAGAAAACGCTTGCGGGGATTGTCGCTTGCTGTGAATTCAACTCCTACCCAGCCGCCTGCCTCAACGGTGCCGTCGATTTCCTTCATCTTTTTTACATAATGGTCTTCAACGTCGTCATCCCTTCCCCAGCGGTAGTTGAGCGACGGTCCCAGGCGGAACCACGGATGATCAATGAGATTGATCTGCATTTCATAGGCCTTGATAAGGAGATACTGCTCATGGTCCTGGAGCTTGAATTTGGCAAAGGGAGCAACACCCCAGGTATAGTCATCGGAGCCTTCGTAATCAGGCACAATCCCCACCCCCACGCCTATGACCCTGGGCATGTTGTCAATAACCAGGTTCATCTCCTGGGCCTTGACAGAGTTGCTGAAAAAAAGGGCTGCCGTCATTAATATGCAAAGAGCGGCGGCAATTAGAGTCTTGGTTTTATTCATATGGTTCCTCCTTTTAATATCTATGAAAAGTGTTTGAGACTGTATATTCAGAAGTTTTCAAGTTCGGGGAAAAACTGAATAATAGTGCATCTCCAGGGATCAAGACACTCATTTATTAAACTACTGCCGCTCTATTGTCAAGAAAGCAGCGGTCAAGCACCTTGCAGCATGTATTTAAAGAAAGGATTTTTTGAGTGTCTTGAAAGCCATTCAGGTAAATGCTCTGATGAATCTTTCTGCCGAAAGGATATCTTCCGGTCTGTCCACGTCCAGCACCTTTCCAAGGTCCACCCCGAATGCGGTTATCCCGGGCGAAAGTACCAGCTCCTTGAGGAGTATCCTGAGGGCGCTGTATCCTTTGGGATCTTTCCCCTGGGCAAGACCTGGTTCAAGCAAATATGCCCCTGTGGTTACAAATGTCCCATGGGGGCGTCCCATGGAAGTGATTATAAAATCGCTGTCAAGATCAACGAAAAGCGGTTTTTCATCTTCAACATGGGAGGTTATGCCGAGAAACAAACTGTTTTTTCGGCATCTTTCTGCACGCTGTCTGAAATGCTTCAGCATTCCTGGAAGATAGATGGAATCCACCGTGGTAACAAGGACCCTTTTGCTGCAATCCCAGCTGTTCAAGAGGGTCAGGAAACTTTCAGAAGAGCTTCCGGTGTCCTTGCAGATGAAACTAAGCTCCAGTTCCGGAAATGCTTCCTCAACAAAATCAGTGCACTGTCGGCATATGGCCTTGCGGAATATGATGCGGATACTTGTTATCCCGGCATCCTTGAACTGCTGGAGCGTCCAGTATAAAAGGGGGCGCCCTCCAACTTCCAAGAGAGGCTTGGGGGTATCCAGCCCTGCTTCCTTGAACCGGCTGCCCAGCCCGGCTGCAATTATTCCTCCCTCCATGCCTGTCTTCCTGTCAGAGGCCTAAAAGAGGCAGCAGCCTTTTGAGATCAGAGATGACACAACATGCCCCGGCCCATTGCCTTCCGGACGGATTATTGCCAGTGCCATCAAGCCAAACTGCCTTCATTCCCAGGGCTTTTGCCCCCTTGATGTCCCTGGCCAGGGAATCACCCACCATGACTGCACGAGACGGCTCGGTTTCCAGCGCCTCAAGCCCGGCCCAGAAGATCTTTGGCTCAGGTTTCGTGCATCCCACCAGGTTGGAATCTACCATGACGTCCAAAAGGGTATCCAGACCGGTTTCCCTGCATATCATTTCAAGGTTGCCGTAATTATTGGAAATAATCCCAAGCTTGAAACGCTTTTTAAGCATTTTCAGAAGGGGCTTGTTCCTTTCTATGGCAGAAAAGGAATCAGCCAGGAACCTCGAGGCAATCTGGTTTTCAAGGCCTTTTTCAAGGGTTCCAAGGTGGAGGAGAACCCTTTTTACCTGCTCGTGTACGATTTGCGAAAGGTTGAGGTGCCGGGGATTTTCTGCAACGAGGCTGTCATCTGAGGCATAGAAAGCCCTGGCAAAAGTGTCCGGCTCTATCCTCAGGCCGGCCTGAAGATACAAGGGATAGAAGCGTTCCTTCCAGGCTACCCCCTGGGCGTCAAGGGTGCCGCCGTAATCGAAGAAGACGGCCTTTATTTTTTCTGACTTTTCAATCATGCAGGGGAGACGCATTTTTGGGTATAAGCGTCCAGCTTGGCGATAAGCTGGTCTATGGTGTGATCTTTCAGAAAGCTTGCATATGCTGCCCGCTTTACCGAAAGATCGTTCACGCCTCTTGCAGCCACGGCAACTATCTTCCACCTGCCATTGTCCTGACGGCACGTGTAATCCAGGCTGATCCTTTCACCATTTGATTTTACAAGCACTGTTTCCACCTTCATATGACCCCGCTCGTCAGGCCCTGAATAGATGGTCTTAAAGGACTCCCCTGACCAGGAATCAAATCTGGATGCATAGGTGGCAATGGTCATGCGGGCAAAGGAATGGATGAATGTATTTCTCTTGTCTGCATCCAGTTTTTTCCAGTGACGTCCCAGAACGATCCTGGAAATCAGCGGAAAATCAAAGGAACCAAGGATATATGATTCCAGCATCTTGAACCTCTTGGGGCACGATTCCTCTTTTCCGGCCTTCATGGACTTGATCAGGAGCGCATGCAGACCCTCCACCACCTGTACAGCCGTGGTATTTGAAGCCTCTTCCAGAACACCAGTTTGAGAAAAGGCCCTGTCTGACACCAGGGAAAGGCCCAGAATTATAAAGACAGCAAGAGACAAAACAATGCTTCTCATTCTTCCTCCTTTTGTTTTTTCTTTATCATAAGCCGACCCTCGTCGATTTGCCACATGAACAGCCCTGGTATTCCCAGGGTCAGCTCCCTGAAACGCTTAGCCAGGGACATGCCAAGGGCCAGTTCCGGGCTGAGCCCGATAAGGCCTCCAAGAAGGACAAATCCTCCTTCCTGGACCCCGAAGGCCCCTGGCACCAGGAATGCCACGCCTCTGACCACCTGCCCCAGGCTTTCCAGCAGGATTGCCTCTGGTACAGTGGTGCCTGCACCCATGAAATGGAGTGCTATCCACACTTCAAGCGTCCCTGAAAACCATCCGAGAAGCCGCCAGAAACATGATTGCAGGATGATTCCTTTCCGGCGGTAAAGGGCGAAAATGGCCTCATCAAGGGCACGGGCGTCCATGGCCAGTTCGTCAAGCTTGTCTCTGCTTATGATGACGGACATAAAGTTCAGCAGCTTGCCCCAGAAGCCCCTTTTCTGGACCAGGATAAAGAGAATTGCAAGGATGCTCATGCCCGCCACTGCAAAGGCAGATTCCTTTATGAGGGCCTTTTCACCAAGATAAAGGAGGAGCCCGATACCGATGACTGCAAAGACGAGCTGAGTGACCAGGGCAAGGGTTATCTCCACAAAGACACTTGCACCTGCCTCAGAAACCGAATGACCTTTGACTGCAAGCATTCGTGCCCTGACCAGGTCTCCGCCTACCTGTGCTGCAGGCAGAAGGGAATTTATTGATTCTCCTACCCACCTGGCCTTTACCAGGAGCCAGTAGGGGGGCTTGGTGCTTCCAAGGAAAAGGAGCCTCCAGGCTATGGAATCAATCACCAGGGGAGCGGCGTGGGACAAGGCAACAAGGACAAGGCCCCATCCGGCAAGCTGCAGGGCCCTGAATACATCATCGATGCCGAAATATATGATTATTGCGGCCAGTGCCGTTATGCCTGCAGCGAAAAGAATGTAGCCAGTCTTTTTCATGATTTCAGCCGTTCCTATATCGCTGCAGACTGTTAAGTTACAAGGCCCTTGGCCCTGAACCAGGAAACTGCATCCTCAAGGGCCTGCTCTGCCGGCCTGGGCCGGTAGCCGAGATGCTTTTTGGCCTTTTCTATTGAAAAAAACATCTTTTTCCTGGCAAGCCTGACCCCGTCAACTGTTACCATGGGCTCCCTGCCGGTGATGCGGGCCCAGGCTTCTGCAGCATGGGCCACCGGATATATGAGGCCATGGGGAAGGCTGATCCTGGGCGGGGTCCTGCCGGCTATTTCCGCAATGGTCTCCAGGATCTGCCTGAGCGTCATGTTTTCTGCGCCGAGAATGTATCTGTGCCCGGCCTTGCCTTTTTTGAAGGCCAGAAGGTGCCCCATAGCAACATCATCCACGTGCACAACGTTGAGCCCGGTGTCCACGTAGGCTGGCATTTTTCCCTGTGCAGCCTCGAGTATCATCCTTCCGGTAGGCGTGGGCTTGATATCTCTTGGGCCTGCAGGGGTAGAGGGATTTACTATAACTGCATCAAGCCCCTGTTCCCTGACAAGCTTGCGCACAGCCTCCTCCGCCAGAAACTTGGATCTCTTGTAGTGACCTATCATGTCCGAAAGACCCACAGGTGTGTCTTCGTCTGCAGGCTTCCCGTCAGGAAGCAGGCCCAGGGTGGCAACGCTGCTTGTGTAGACGACTCTTTCTACGCCTTCTTGAACGGCTGCTTCCATTATGTTGACTGTACCCTGCACATTGTTTCTGTATATTTCATCTGGCCTAGGTACCCAGAGCCTGTAATCTGCCGCCACGTGAAAGAGGTACCTGCAGTCCTTTATTGCCCGGTAAAGGCTTTCACGATCTGTGAGGTCTCCCTGGACTAGTTCAACGTCAATATCTTCTAGGTTGGAAAGGCTGCTGGTACTGCGGACAAGTGCCCTTACCTCGAATCCTTCCTGCACAAGGAGACGGGCTACAGCAGAGCCTACAAATCCGGCGGCGCCGGTAACTAATGCTTTCATGCCTGAATAGATACTCCTTTTTTCTGCGGCTCATCCGTAATTTTATAGATCCTGTGGAGGCCTGCAGATGCTGTTTTTTCTCAGCCGCCATTTTAAATTTTTTTGACCGGAGCTGAGGGCAAAAATATATTAAAAAATTAGTCATGTGTAATCCTTTTCTGGAAATCAGTCGATAATAATGGAAAGCTTCAAGTCAAAATCGCACTTGCCCATAACCCTTGATCATAATATCATTAAATAAAATTGAATCCGCATTCAGTATTTATTGCATTTGGCCGATTATTTTTTAAATGGGGAAAAACATGAAGAAATATAGACTGTTGTCGGTATTTATCCTGTCTGTTGTACTTTTTGCGTGGGCCGGGTCTGCAACCCTCTATGCAGCCGGCCAGGAAATGGACTCTTCTACCGTCCATAGCGCAAACAAGGCCGATGACCAGGCATTGAACATGGAGGAGGACGATTCGTATCTTGAGGAATGGACAGGAGAAGCGGGAACCTCGGATCTTTCAGACCCCTTTGAACCCGTAAACCGGGTCTTTTACCACTTCAATGACAAGTTGTATTTTTGGGGTATAAAGCCGGTGTGCAAGGTCTACAACAAGGTCCTGCCTGAGCCGGCCAGGCGGGGGCTCAAGAATTTTTTTTCCAATGTTTATACGCCGGTCAGGGCGGCAAACTGTCTTCTCCAGGGCAAGTTTGCCGGTTTCTGGAAAGAGATTGCGCGTTTTATTATCAACACCACCAGTGGTTATCTCGGCTTCAGGGATGCCGCTTTTCACAACTACAAAGTGGAAAAGAGTACGGAAGATTTTGGTCAGACCCTGGCAGTTTACGGCCTTGGAAACGGGCCGTATCTTGTAATACCTTTTATCGGGCCTACGACCGTCAGGGATGGTGTCGGCATGGCAGCTGACGGCTACATGAACCCGCCCAATTATTTTCTGAGTTTCTGGGAAATCGTCGGAAAGTCCGCGGGAGAAAAGGTCAACGAAGTTTCCCTCAGGCTCGGGGAATATGAAAGTTTCAAGGAAACAGCCATTGATCCCTATGTTTCCATAAGGCAGGCCTATTACCAGTACAGGCAGAAGCAGATCAAAAAATAATAGGGTAAGCGCTCACAGGGCACCGCATCTGGCGGGATCGACCGCTTGAAGTACAGGGAGTACGACTGCGCACCCACCGCCTTACATCTTCGGCAAACTTACGAGCTGCTTAATCCGGGTTAAAGGCATCCCGTAACCGGACTTTTGAGGACCAAGACTTGTGAAAGAACACCTCATCGGTATTACGGTCGCCCTTCCCCAGGAGGCCCATGCCCTCTTCGGCACCTTGGGCTGGAGCCGTTCCGGCACGTTTCCCGCCAGGGTGGAAAGATTTCAGGATTTCCTCGTAATGGTGGTTATCAGCGGCCAGGGCAATGCCTGCGCAGCACGAGCCGCTCAGTTTCTGCTGAAAAGCAGCCCGCTTTTCATGATAAACATGGGTGTGGCCGGTGCACTGGCAGACGGCCTTGCCTCGGGAGACCTGGTAATACCGGACCATTTGACAAATCAGTCAGACAGAATCAGCCTTCACGGCCGCGTCAAAGAGGTTTTGGACGGCCTTATTTCATCCGCCGGGATGCATTTCAAAAAAGGGCTTCTTTTAACCAGTTCAGACACCGTTGAGTCTCCGCAAGCCAAGGCCGCCCTTCATGATGCCACAGGGGCCGCTGCCGTGGACATGGAGGCCTTTTACGCTGCCAGGGAGTGCAGGAATTCCGGGGTGCCCTTTTATGCCGTTAAGGCTGTTACAGATACCCGTACCCAGACAATCCCAAGGGCCATAACTTCATGCCTCAGCGAAACCGGCCATATCAGCTTTACGCGGTTTGCGCTTACGCTTCTTTCAAACCCCTGGCTGATTCCCAGGCTTGTGGAGATGCAGAGATCCTTCAAGGCAGCAATATTCTCACTGGAACAGGTTAAGGTCCTGCTTTCTGCCAATCTATCCAGAGACCTCCTGGCAACCTGAAACAGGAACCGTTAATTTTTCTCCCCCGGGTATGGACATATTGCCGTCCGTGCTTATTTCTGTAACAGGCTCTTATTTATTCTGTTAAGCACCAGCACCAGCTTGAAATTCTAAGGAAAGAGGAGGAGTTCTCCATGATCATAACAAAGAAACACGCGGTACTTATTAAACAGCTCAAGGATAAATGGGCACAAGGCCTGGAACTGGACAAGACCCTGGACCAATTGACGGATGAAGACCTGGAATATCTCATACACCTGGATTTAGCAGGGCTGGTGGAGGAGGTTGACAATGGATACGTACTGACCCAGGCAGGACATCTTATAAGCGAGGCCTTGAATGAATGCATTGATAAGGCTGGAAACTTCCAGGAATGGGCGGATAACTTCAAATTCATCGGCTCTGAAATCATTTCCATGATTGAAATTGCCAGGCAGCTTCAGGGAGATATTGGAAGACAGCCGGAGGCAGCTTCAGAGCTTGAAGCAAGGGGGCTGGCCGAACAGGGGAGGCTGCTGCCTGTGGCAGAATCCATTCTGGAAGCATATGACAGCGCAATGCCCAGGATATCCATCGGCCAGGTCCTCATGGAAAAACTCAGGCAGTGTCCTCCAGGGCCGGGCAAAAAATCCCTGCTGCCATTTTCACGGGAGGAAATCTATGAACTTGAAGCCATGAGGCTGCTTTCATTTACCGTTCCCAGGGGAAATTCCTATTCCCTTACAGGATCCGGTCAGCAGATAAGGGCTGCACTCATCAAAGGGCTGTCTCCCGGCCCTGTGCTGAAGGATGATCTCCTGGCCTCTTCCCTCATGGAAAACCCTGACCAGGAGACCAAAGAGAGACTTCAGGCCGCAGGGGCAATGGACAGCAGCGGCGGCCTGCTTCCTGCCGGAAGGTCGCTCAGATGTGCAGCAAGACTTCTTTACGTGGAGCCCATGGAATTCATCCCTGCTGTCTCAATAGACAAGACTACCTTCCTGGCGCTGGGCTCAATCAGCGAACTGCAGGAGGGCAATAGCGGTGGTACTGAAACAGCCCCTGACATGAAGGCTGTAAAAAAACTCATGGAATCAAAGGGGATATCCAAAACGGATATCCACAGGGCGCTGCTTGTCCTTGAAAGCTACGGCCTTGTCAGGTTCCGGCCCGGCGAAGAGGGCAAAATGATTTATGAGCTTGAACCCCTGGGCAGACGCATATTAAGGGACCGAAAGAAACAGAATTTCCAGGCGGTTTCAGCCAGGGCCGTCATGGCAATTACCACCACGAGGGCGGAAAATCTTTCACCGGATGACAGCTGGATAGAAATGGCCGAAAAGGAAGGATTTACAGGCAAGGGTTTTCCCACGAAGTCCGGGCGCCTTTTCGCTGAAACGGCTTACAATGTGCGGCGGATGCCCCTTGTGGATGCCCTGGACAGAAAGGTCTTGGATGTCTTGCCTTTCTGGAGAGGAATGTTCATAAACCAGATATTGGAGCTGCTTCCGGATGAAGACCAGGATGAAGTCATTTCTGCCTTGGACAGGCTTGCAGGTTACGGCCTTGTGGAGCTTCTTCCCGCGGGGGCCTGCAGGGCGTCGGAAGCCGGGGAGATATTTAAGAGGGCCTTGTCAGTGGTGCCGGAGGGCATAAAATTTCATGTCACCCCGCACATACTGAAGATCCTGGCGGCTGCCTCGGAAAACCAGGAATCCGGCAGGATAAACTGGAAAGAGACGGAAAAGGCGTGCAGTCTCGATACAGAAGTCATCGGCGAGACAATTCTGGCCATGAGAAAGCTCATGTTCATCAAGGCAGACAAGTTGACAACTGCTGGCAGGCTTCTGCGTGAAGGCATGGAGCTTCTGGCAGGAATTCATGGCAAATGGGAAGAAATCGACATATAAACCAAAAGCAAGGTCTGAAAAAAGAAAGGGGCGGCTTCAAAATGCATTTATTCAGCCGCCTCAACTTTTCCTTGGCCCCCTGATACAGTGCTGAATTCCAGAAGCGTTTTTTTAAAACGAGGGATGAGAAGTTACTTTGAGGTCAGCTCTTTTTTTATGTAATCAAGTATCTGTGTCCTTTCTTCTTTTGAAAGTTCTGCCCCGTGCCTGATCATGCGGCCTATTATCTGCTGCCATTCTTCCATGCTTCTGCGGCTCTTGTATATCCTTTTTGTGGTATGACAGGCGGAACATCGTTTCTTTATAAGTCTTTTGCCCAGCAGGGAGCTGAACCCTGTCAGATCACAGCCAGCAAGACACCACAGGAACGAAAACAGTAAGAGCACGGCTGCCATGCCTTTTCCTATTTTTGTGCTGTTCATCTTTTCCTGATCCTCCTGCTTGTCTCTTTCGTTTCTGAACACGGCTGAAACTTTCCTGCCGCTTACGTACCAACCTTTGCAAGGTGCCCTGTTGATCAGGGAACAGCCCAGCCAATCAGTACTTTATTTGATGCCCGCCTGCAAACATTTGATTTCAACCTATAACGTCTGGCCTTTTGCTGCAAATTTAGGGGTAAGCACTCACAGGATACCGCATCTCACGGGATCGGGCCCTTGAAGCACAGGAACGACTGCGCACCCGCTGCCTTACATCTGAGGCACCCTGTAAGCGCTTACAGGATGGGAATATATACGGGGAAAACTCGTTGGAAACTGTGATCAGTTACATTTAGAGAATTCCCCCTCAGCCTCACTGATTCAAATATCAGACTGACCAAAGGAAGAAAATACATTGAATAATGTTAAGACGATTTCTGCTTAAGTATTTAAAAAGGTGCAGATTGAATATACAATTGGGTGAAATTTACTGTTGGTCATGAAAGAGGGAGGGAGAATATGAAAGAGACCTACATGGAAGCCAGGAGATACAGCCAGGCATTTTGGGCGTCTTTTGCCTTGTTATTTTGTCTATTTTTGGCGGGGAATGCATGGGCAAAGGATCTTTCTTCGTTCAAGTTTATCCCTGATGCAGAAATCCAGAAAGTTGTGGCAGAGGCCTATGAAACCTATAAGAACGATAACAGGGGGAAAAATGCCGACTATATCAAGGCACTTGCCGAGGTAGATCCCGGGATTTTCGGGATCACAGTGGTAACGGCAGATGGAAAGG
>JALVJO010000020.1 GCA_027028245.1 Deltaproteobacteria bacterium | reverse complement strand
CTTGCCTTGGAATACGGTCTTTTTGTGCTTGAAGATGCCTGCCAGTCCCTGGGCGCTGTCTATAAAGGAAAATCATCATGCAATCTGAGTCCTGCAGCAGTTACGTCGTTTTTCCCGTCAAAACCCCTTGGATGCTTCGGCGACGGCGGGATGATATTTTGCAGAGAAAGGTCCCTGGCCGAAAGACTTTTGGCACTGAGGGTTCACGGCCAGACCGCAAGATACATGCATGAATACATAGGGATAAATGGCAGGCTGGACGAGGTGCAGGCCGCTGTCCTCAGAATAAAACTAAGGCATTTCCCCGGGGAGATACTCTCCAGACAGAAGGCAGCAGACCGCTACGCAAGACTTCTCGAACCCCTTAAAGAACACATCATTTTTCCCAAAATACCAAATGGGTACAAAAGTGTATTTGCACAATATACTGTCAGGGTCAAGGGCGGGATCAGGGATGAAGTGGCCCGATACCTTGATGCCAGAAATATTCCCACGGCAATTCACTATCCAAGACCTCTTCACCTTCAGAAGGCCTTTTCCTTTCTTGATTACAGGTCAGGGGATTTTCCTCAGGCCGAGAAGGCTTCTAGCGAGGTGCTCAGTCTTCCCATGCATGCCTTTTTAAGGGAAGAGGAACAGGAAAGGGTAGTGGATGCCCTGGAAGAGGCATTAAAAAACATCAAAAAGTCATAGGAGAAGAAGGATCATGCTTGAAAGATATTCCAGACCTGAAATGAAAGAGATATGGACTGAGAATAACAAGTACAGGACATGGCTCGAGGTAGAGATACTTGCGGCAGAGGCATGGGCAGAGCTTGGTGTGATTCCAAGGGATGCAGCAGAGGATATAAGGCGCAGGGCTGCATTTGACGAAAAGAGAATCCTGGAGATAGAAGAGGAAACCAGGCACGATGTGATAGCCTTTCTGACCAACGTTGCAGAGTATGTCGGGCCTTCTGCAAGGTATCTTCACTGGGGTCTTACCTCGTCAGACATGCTGGATACTGCCCAGGCAGTACGCATGCGTGATTCCATGAATATCATTATCAAGGATGTCCAAATGGTCATAGATACCCTCAGGAAAAGGGCCATGGAGCACAAGGACACGGTAATGATTGGAAGGTCCCATGGCATCCATGCAGAACCCATCACATTCGGCCTGAAGCTGGCCATTTGGTATGACGAGATGAAGAGAAATCTGAGAAGGCTCGAAGGCGCCAGGGAGACTATTGCAACAGGGAAAATTTCCGGAGCAGTGGGTACCTTCGCCAACGTGGATCCAAGGGTTGAAGAATATGTATGCGAAAAGCTTGATCTCAAGCCGGCCCCGGTTTCCAACCAGATTGTTCAGAGGGACAGGTATGCAGAAGTCTTTACCAGTCTGGCCATACTTTCCAGTACAGTAGAAAAGATCGCAACGGAAATCAGGCACCTTCAGAGAACCGAGGTCCTGGAGGTGGAAGAATACTTCAGAAAGGGGCAGAAGGGCTCATCTGCCATGCCCCACAAGAGAAATCCAATTCTATCAGAAAATCTGTGCGGCCTGGCCCGAACAGTGCGTTCCTATTGCGTTCCTGCACTTGAAAACATACCCCTTTGGCACGAAAGGGATATCAGCCATTCGTCTGTTGAGCGTTTTATATGTCCGGACGGCTTTATTACAGCAGATTTCATGCTTGCACGACTAAACGGCCTTCTGGCAAAGCTTGTAGTCTATCCGGAAAACATGAAAAAGAATCTTAACATGCTGAAAGGCCTTATATTCTCACAGCAGGTACTTCTGGAGTTGACCCAGAAGGGGGTAAGCCGTGAAGAATCCTACCGCATGGTTCAAAAGTGTGCCATGGAGGTATGGGAGGGGAAGGGAAGCTTCAAGGAAAGACTGCTGGAAGACCCGGATCTGCCCAAGTACCTTTCCCGGAAGGAGATAGACAGGATCTTTGATGTCAGCTATCACCTGAAGCATGTGGATACCATTTTCAAAAGGGTGTTCGGTACAGTGGAGGCAGGATGATGGACGAAAAAGGTGCCCTGAAAAAGATAATACTCGAGCGTTCCTACCGGGAAGGCACCTTCAAGCTCACCTCGGGCAGGATCAGCGACTTTTACATCGACTGCAAGCAGACCACACTTTCGGCAGAAGGGGCATATCTCTGCGGAAGACTTTTTTTCGAGATGATAAGAAAGACACCCAATATCAGCGCCGTAGGCGGGATGACCCTTGGTGCTGATCCCCTGGTGACTGCAGTGTCTGTGGTGAGTTACCTGGAAAAGGCACCGATTCCGGCCTTTATCATAAGGAAGGAACCCAAGGGACACGGCACGGGTTCATGGATAGAAGGAAAGGCAAATATTCCAGAGGGCAGCAGGGTTGCCCTTGTTGAAGACGTGGTCACAACAGGCGGTACCCTGGTCACGGCAATAGAAAGGACGAGACAGGAAGGCTTTGAAGTGGGAGCAGTTTTGACCCTGGTTGACAGGCAGGAGGGAGGAGCTGAAACCCTCAAATCCGAAGGCTTTGATCTTCTTGCAATATTTACAAGAAGCGAGCTTATTTCATAGTTTGTGGATTTTTAATGAATAAATCATGCCTGATTACTTGAAATCTCAAGGATTGTCATATCTTCAGGGTACTAAACACCACCGGGAGACCCTTTTTGACAGGGATCGTGAAAATATTGCACCGTGCAGCCCCTTAAAGGAGTATCCAGAAGCAGAAAAGATCCTCCTTCCAAGACCATCGCCCCCTGAAGCAGACATCTGGGACTGCCTGCAGAAAAGAAGATCTGTCAGGAAGTATTCCAAAAGGCCTCTTGAGCCGGAAAGCCTTTCAGCTCTCCTCTGGGCATCACAGGGTATAACCGCAACCATGGGAAGATACCTCCTTCGTACTGCGCCGAGTGCCGGTGCCCTGTACCCGGTGGAAACCTATCTTTGTGTGAATAACTGCGTATCCATCAAAAGAGGCATTTACCATTATGATCCGGCATCGGCAGCACTTGAGCTGCTGGCCCCTGGAGATTTTGGAGAAAGACTTGCCCATTCTGCATTCGGGCAAAGGATGTGCAGCAGTGCCCCTGTTGTTTTTATCTGGTCGGCCGTTCCCAGGCGCACCATGGCAAAATACGGCTCAAGGGGCATGAGATACATATTTATGGATGCTGCCCATATCTGCGCAAACCTTCTTCTTGCAGTTCCTGCTCTTGGCCTTGGGGCCTGTCCCATAGGTGCATTTTTCGACGACGAGGTGAACTCCATGCTTGGGTTGGATGGAGAAGAAGAAACCGTTGTCTATATGGCAACTGTCGGCTTCCCCAAAAATAAAAAGGCACCTTGAGCTGGTCATCAAGGTGCCTTTGATTTCTGGTCGGGACGAGAGGATTTGAACCTCCGACCCCCTGAACCCCATTCAGGTGCGCTTCCAGACTGCGCCACGTCCCGAAATTTTATCCCAGCAACTGTTTTTTGGCCTTCATGATTAAGAGGCTGGGCTTGTATCTTGCCAAGAGGTCTCTTCGATTACCACCTTTTGAATCAGGAGTCAAGAAGCAGTTTCCTGCTGTTGATTTGTGACAGGCAACTGCAGGACAGTCTCTCTACACCCCAAAATAGTCCCGGTACCACTTAATAAATCTGGGAATTCCCTCTTCCAGGGTAGTGGAAGGCTTGAAGCCGGTATCCCGTACAAGGTCGTCAATATTGGCATATGTTGCTGGAACGTCCCCGGGCTGCAGGGGCAGCAGGTTCATTTCCGCCTTCTTCCCCAGGGTGTCTTCAATAACCTTGATAAAATGGAGGAGTTCAACAGGCTGATTGTTTCCGATGTTGTAGATTTTATAAGGTGCATAGCTGGAGCCCGGGTCCGGGTTGTCCCCGTTCCATTCCGGGTTGGGGCGCGCGGGCTTTCTGAGAACACGGACCACCCCTTCCACTATGTCGTCTATATAGGTAAAATCCCTCTGCATCTTCCCGTAATTGAAGACATCTATGGGCCTGTCTTCAAGGATGGCCTTGGTAAAGAGAAAAAGTGCCATGTCCGGCCTGCCCCATGGGCCGTAGACCGTAAAGAATCTCAGCCCGGTGCAGCAGAGGCCGAAGAGGTGACTGTATGCATGGGCCATGAGTTCGTTTGACTTCTTGCTTGCAGCATAAAGAGAGACCGGGTGGTCCACGTTGTCGTGAACACTGAAGGGCATCCTGGTATTTGACCCGTATACAGAGCTCGAGGATGCAAATACCAGATGCTTCACACCGTTATGCCTGCAACCTTCAAGAATGTTTACAAAGCCTACCAGGTTGGAATCCACGTAGGATTGGGGATTTATAAGCGAATAGCGCACCCCTGCCTGGGCGGCCAGGTTTACCACGCCGTCAAAGGCCCCCTGTGAGAACAGGTCTTCCATGGCTTTTCTGTCAGAAAGGTCCTTTTTTACAAATTTAAAGCCCTTGTAGGGCTTAAGTATTTCAAGCCTGGCCTCCTTTATTGCCGGGTCATAATAGTCGTTTACTATGTCAAGGCCGACAACCTCCAGGCCTTCTTCCAAAAGGCGCCTGGAAAGATGAAACCCTATAAAGCCTGCGGCACCGGTAACCAGTATCTTTTTGAATTCAGTTTCGCTCATTTGCCGTATATTGTCCTTTCTGTATGTGTAAATCACTCAACGGTTACGCTTTTTGCAAGATTTCTGGGCTGATCCACATCGCATCCCCTGGCCAGGGCGATTTCATATGCAATGAGTTGGAGCGGCACCGTATAGAGAAACGGATTGATGGCCGGGTCTGCATCAGGCACCTCTATCGTGAAGTTTGATATCCTTGAAAGCCCTTGGTCTCCCTTTCTGCCGAGAGATATCACGATCCCCCGTCTTGATTTAACTTCCTCCACGTTGCTGATCATCTTTTCATATACGTGGTCTGAAGGGACAAGTGCAACCACAGGCATGTCCCGGTCTATCAAGGCAATGGGGCCGTGTTTCATCTCCCCTGCAGCGTATCCCTCTGCGTGAATGTATGAGATCTCCTTTAACTTAAGTGCCCCTTCCAGGGCCACGGGAAACTGCAGGTGACGTCCCAGATACAGGAAATCCGACTTGGTGTAGAATTCATCTGCAAGATCCCTTGAGTGCTCATGCCAACCGGCCAGGTTGTCTTCAATGAGGCCAGGTACTTCCATCAGGGCCTTGACATACTTGATTGCCTCTTCTTGCGGCATTTTCTGCCTTTTTTCCGCAAGAAAGATCGCCAGAATGAAAAGGGCTGTAAGCTGGCTGGTAAATGCCTTTGTGGATGCCACGCCGATCTCAGGCCCTGCATGGGTATAAACAGTTCCGTCAGATTCCCTTGTAATGGTGCTTCCCAGCACGTTGCAGACGGAGACAATGGGTGAGCCCAGGTTCCTGGCAATTCTCAGGCCGGCAAGGGTGTCTGCCGTTTCTCCAGACTGGGAAATGGGTATGGTGAGTACGTCCTCGTCGATAAGAAGATCGCGGTAGCGGAATTCAGAGGCCAGATCCACCTCCACTGGAATGCCAGCCCATTTTTCTATCCAGTACTTTCCAATTAGACCCGCATGCCAGGATGTCCCGCATGCCAGGAGCACGATCCTTTTGAGCCTTTTTATGGTTTCTGTATCGATTCCGATTTCTGGAAGATTTATCTCCCCTGTATCAGGGATGATCCTGCCCCTGAAGGTGTTCAAAATGGCCTGAGGCTGCTCGTAGATCTCCTTGAGCATGAAGTGCTTGTATCCTGCCTTCTCAGCCATGGCGGCATCCCACGAGATGCTTTGTGCCTGTTTTTCAAGTTTTTCCCCTGTTTCAATGGAGCTGACCGTCAGGCCGTGTTCCGAAAGTACGGCCATTTCACCGTCATCCAGGAAGATGACATCTCTGGTGTATGGCAGAAGGGCAGGGATGTCCGAGGCCATGAAGGTCTCCTTTTCTGTAACACCGAGAACAAGTGGGCTTTGTTTCCTGGCTGCTATGAGCATGTCCGGTCTCTTGGCCCAGAGCACACCCAGGGCATAGGCGCCGGTGACGTCTTTGAGGGCA
>JALVJO010000019.1 GCA_027028245.1 Deltaproteobacteria bacterium | reverse complement strand
TCACCAGCAAGTGTAAATTTGCCAAGCTCTGGCAACCGCGCCACGTACCCTCCTCCTTCGGCCTCAGGTATTGCCCTTATCTCAATTTTATATGGCAGGTTCATGTAATATTTCAGGTCTTTTTTCATGTTTCCAAGCCCTCTGCCTCAATTATGATCTCTATTGCCCTTAATATGGTTCTTAAATAGAAACCCTTTACCCTTTGGCCCCCCTTGACAGCCACGGTAAATTCTCCGTTAGGGCCGAACGTTCGGTCTTTTTTTAAGGATTCGTGTCTTACAACAATGTGCGAACCTGATTTCTGTTCCCAAAGTCCCGGGAAATAAGCATCTAAAACCGTTTTTACTTCCTGAAAATGGCATAGTTTTGGCTGATAAAATAAACCCTTAGACTTCACAAGAAAACGCTCATAGGTTCAATTCAAGTTTATCAGACTTTGAATAATAGGAGGAACCCATGAGCGTACTTAAGTTTATCCAGAAATTGCTAAAAATCAAAGGATTTCGGGTTACCGGTTTTTCTTTTAGGAATAGGGGCAGAGAGCTCTGGCTGAAGGTCAAGCCTTATAAAAACGGCAGGTGCTGTCCCTATTGCAACAGTTTAGGGAAAATTATCCATGTTGCAGAAAAGGTTCGTATCTGGCTTGATGTTCCGATCTGCGGCATACAGGTCTTTTTAGTCTACCATCCCAGGGAGATCAGATGTAAAAAACATGGGAGGGTTCAGGAGATCATCCCATGGGCTTCGGCCTATTCCCGGGTAACCCATCGTTTTGAATACCTGCTGTTAGTCTATTGTTCAATCATGACCCAGAAGGCCGCAGCGAAGCTTTTAAGGCTGTCCACTTCCACCCTGTCTGATTTACTCCACAGAACCATCACCAGGTTCAGGAAAGGACATAAAATAAGGGGATTAACCCATGTTGGAATAGACGAGATTTCATATTGCAAGGGCCGTAAATACGCTACCATTGTATATGATCTGAAACATTCAAAAGTTGTATGGATAGGACAGGGTAAGGGCAAAAAGACCATAGAAAAGTTTTTTTAAGAGGAATTAAGCTATTATCAGCGTCAGCAGGTAATAGCGGCTTCCTGTGATATGGCACGGACCTATATCAAGGCCATAGAGGATTGGTGCCCCAATGCAGTACTGGTCCTTGACAGATTTCATGTTGTAAAAGCCCTTAATAGCGCTGTTGATGAAGTCAGAAAGGAGCAGTGGCGGCAGGCCACCAAGGATGAGAAGGTCACCCTCAAGGGTCTTAGGTGGCTGCTGTATATGCATTCATCCAGGAGGACGACAGAACAGACAAAGCGCCTCAAGGCCTTGTATATGAATGGAAACCGCCGTATTCACAGGGCCTGGGTTCTGGGAGACGAATTTGAACAGTTCTGGGAATTTGACAACCAGGTGGACGCCAAGGAGTTTCTGGATAATTGGTGCAAAACAGCCAACAGAAGCCGGTTAGAGCCCATCAAGAAATTTGTTCAATTGATAAAAAGGCATGAAGATCATCTCTTGCCCTTTGTGGATACACGATTAACCAATGCCATAGCCGAGGGACTGAACAGAATCATCAAAATCGCCAAGAACAGGGCAAGCGGATTTCGAACCTTGGAAGCCTTCTCCGACATCATTTTTCTCATGGTGGGAGACTTGAATATTCCTGAGCAAATCCCCGCCTGTTTTAGAACCATATAAAATGCTGCTTATCCTTGAAATCATGCTATATAGAAGGCAACAGGCCGTTGAGAGATTCGGATATAGCCGTAACATGGAAATGCCTGGAGCGCAAAGACCTGGACATAAAAAAGCCCTGATTCCTTATGAATAGAGGCTTTCAGGGCTATTATGAACTGTTTTAAATTATTCCTGAATCCGTGAGGATGACCGAGCATTGCCATTCTGGGGGGCTGAGAGCAAAAGATTGGCCATTGATCTGTCGTTGTCTATGTCGGCAGCAAAAAATCCTCTCTCAAAGAGGCCCTGGCCGATCA
>JALVJO010000018.1 GCA_027028245.1 Deltaproteobacteria bacterium | reverse complement strand
GAGGCCGGGTATGATATCCGAACAGTACAGGAACTGCTTGGCCATGCGGATGTCTCCACCACCATGATATATACCCACGTCTTGAACCGGCCGGGTCTGTCTGTCAAAAGCCCGGCCGATTTATAAACCCAGGTCATGCATTCCAAACGCGAACAAAAAATCCCCAGACATTTGAAGCTGCATAATATGAATTGAATCTAAAATAATTAAATTTATTACAAGTTGGCCGTTTATGTCAATATTGCAAAAAAAATTGTGTTACCTGCAAATAAAATGTCCTCCGCATTAACACACAACTCAACCTTCGGAATTGTATAATTAGCTTAAAAACATCAGATTAGCCATGGACACACATGGACTTACATGGACAAATACCTTTAGTCATGCCTGACTTGGCATGACTGAAACTCCAAGAAGGCAACTATTGCCTGGGGTATTTGGCGGCCCTTGTCAGGGCTGCCAAATTGTCTATGTGGGTCCTTGTGGGTCCATGGCTAAAAAAGTCTTTATGTTGGATGCATTATTTGTCTTTACTTTCACCAGGTGATTTTAAGTCAGAAACTTGAGTTATTTTAATGGACATGGATTTTTCAGGCAGTTGATCTCGTTTCTGGAGGACGGGCACAAACTGATCCCGTTTATTTTTCTGCAAGGAGAAGTCTCAGATAATTATTGAAGTAGAAATGCTCTTCAAAATTTGAAAAACCAAAGGGCTGCAACATCTTTTTTGTGTCGCGATTAATAAAATCCTCAGCCATGGGACATTCAAACTTCCTGATGGCGTACCGCATATACCATGCGGCCTTGTCTACGTTGAAATTGGCATAATCAAGGATGGCAAAAAGACCGCCCTGTTTCAGGGCATTGTAGGCATTTTGAATGATGATATCTCGTTTTTCCTGGATGAAACCATGCAGCACAAAGGAGGTAAAGACAATATCGTACTCTTCCCTGAAGGGCAAAGGTTCATCGATGCGCAGGTCCACCAGTTCCATGGTTCCGGCATAAGGGGCTATCTTTTCACGCAATTGCTGCTGCATCTCAGGGCCGATCTCAAGAGCTGTGATTTTACCCTTGTCACCTGTATATTCATACATGAGCAGGGCGTTTCTGCCTGTTCCTGCACCAAAATCGAGTATTTTATCGCCTGATTTAATCCCGATATCAGAGATCGCCTGGCGAATGAATCCTGGATACCATCCCAGGGTGATCAGATTCATCAGGGTATCATAATGGCGCGCTTCAAATCCTCTTACTTCAACCTTGGAATCTTCCTGTCTCAACTCTCTCATATCAAGATTTCCCCTTTATGAAAAAACCGAATTGCCAGCGTCATGAAACAGCATACACGACTTTTTCCCTCTTTTTCAGCAATATGAAGTGCTGCTGCCGCTGCCAAGCCACTTTTTTCGTGCTAAAGTGTAAGAAGGAATTCAGAATATAATCCCAAATTATGCACTTCAAATGCCGAACAATATGTGTGAAAAAAATATTCACTTAAATGTTAACCGGTTCCAACAGCAAAAACGTTCGGCATTCGAGGCCACAAGGGGCTCGCAATTTCACCGAATTTGCTGTGTTATCGGGCATTTGAAGTACCATAGTACGTCTGCAGCCCCTCCGCCTTGCACCTTCGGCAAACTTGCGAGCTGCATAATCCGGGATAACGGGAAATAATCCATGATTGACCCCCTTGACATCACCCTTGTCAAACAAATCGTAGCGGTCCTCGCAATCGGCCTGATGATAGGATTTCAGCGTGAAATCTATTACCGGCTGCAAAAAAGGGATGAGTTTGCCGGCACCAGGACCTTTACGCTGATAACACTCCTGGGATACCTGAGTGCCTTTATCCAAAAAAGAGTGCCGCTTTTTCTGCCCGCGGCACTCTTCGGCTTTGCTCTCCTGGTGGTGACTGCCTATGCCTATAAACTCTATCTCCAGAAATACCGGGGGGCTACCACTGAGGTAGCTGCTCTTCTCAGCTTCATGCTGGGTGTGATGATACATTACGGGC
>JALVJO010000017.1 GCA_027028245.1 Deltaproteobacteria bacterium | reverse complement strand
CTCTGCTCTTTTCAAGTCGTTGATTGTCCATATCGCAAGATGATGTAACCAGATGTATTGACAAAATAATTTCATTTTAATAGAATTTTGGAATTTTTTAGCAATTTATGGATTAAATAGACGATAGTTCGTCTTTTTAAACCCTTGGGAGGGCTCAAAACAGACAAAGGGAGGGATTATGAAAAACCTGTTAAGCTTTTGCTGCATGCTCGCTGTTCTTGGTGTTGCTTTCGTGTCCTGGGCCGAAGAATTTCATGTCTCAGATATTACCGGGTTTCAAAACGCCCTTAGCACGGCGGAATCAAACGGAGATGATGACATTATATATGTCGGTGCCGGGACATATAACCTGACATCCATGCTGCACTATAGCGCCAACGACGGAGATGGTTCTTTAACCATTACTGCTGAGGATCCCAACAACAGGCCTGTATTGGATGGCCAAGGCAATATAGAAATCTTGAATATAGATAATGATTTTAATGGAGACGAAACTGGTGATGATGGCAACATAATTACAATTAGCTATTTAACATTCCAACGCGGATTTAATCCAAGTACCCATGGCCTCGGCGGAGGACTTTCAATTCGTGTGGGTGCGGCAGATGTCCATATAGAAAATTGTATCTTTCAAAACAATGTGGCTGAGCATGAAGGTGGAGGTGCATGGATTTCTTCCAAATCCGGCAACCTCATCATGGCCAACAATGAGTTTACCAATAACACGGCAACCGAAAAGGGGGGCGGCTTTAGCTTTGATTCTCATTTCCTGGAAGGTACCGGCTCAGGCTCTGCAACAATTTCCGGCAACACTTTTAACTCCAATACCGTATTCTCATTCACAGGTTCAGTCGGCGGCGGCGGCTTCTCTGCACTGTCCCCCCTCGGCGGCTTTACCATTACTGACAACGATTTTCAAAATAATTCTTCTTCTCAAATGGGAGGCGGCGCACTATGCGGCAGCTGGGGAGCGCTGCCCATCACAATTACTGGGAATACGTTTACGGGAAATCATGCAGAGGGAAATCGAGGGGGCGGACTCTCTACAGGATTCCGTGGTGGCGATAGCGTTATCACAGTTTCAAATAATGTATTTTTGAATAATACGGCCCATGATGACGGCGGCGGACTTAGCCTTCGTCTTTTAAATAATTCCCAGGGAGCACCCTGCACCGGCACTGCAAACATAACAAATAACGTCTTTGTCAATAATAGTGCAGATGATAATGGGGGCGGTTTTAAGCTTGCTTCAACCTCGGGCACTCTGAATGTCACCAACAATACGGCTTATGGTAATCATGCAACCAGGTACGGAGGCGGCTTGCAGACAAAGTTGTTCAATAATGACGCATCGCTAAGTATTTATAACAACATAATATTTGAAAATACAAGCGGAAGCGGCGGAGACGATATTTACGTGAATTCTGATGCAGAAAATGATCAGGGTGACGGCACAGGCTCTCCGGTTGCCTTATTTAATAACGATATCGGCCCCAACAACAACAACTTCTCAGGAAATTCAGAGGACCTTGTAATTTCTAATATTGGCAACTACACACAGGGCAGCAACATAGATTCCGATCCAAGACTTACCTCTCCAGGATCAGGAGACGTTCATCTCTTGGAAGGTTCTCCCTGTATAGATGCAGGAGTAAATTCTGCGCCTGCAATTCCTGCAACGGATTTTGAGAATGACCCGCGGATAATGGACGGCAACAATGACCACAACGCAATTGTCGACATTGGAGCTGATGAAGCAGGTTCGTACCGGGTTAATCCAGTTCCAACACTTTCTGAGTGGGGCATGATCCTGATGACCATTAGCTTAGGCCTCTTTGCCCTGATTTCCTTGAGGAAAACTTCTATTATCTGCTTATAAAAAAATCAGCGTAATTGAAAGCTGCTCCATATTCCAAAAACAAGGGCCTGCCGGTTTTCCGGCAGGCCCTTTTATAATTCGGTTTTTTTTACTGCCTGCTTTGGCTGATTACACTTCCTGGATGGTCACGAATTTCAGTGCCCTGGTGGTGCACTTTGTCACGCATGCAGGTTTCAGCCCTGCATCCACCCTGTCCATGCAGTAGTCGCACTTTACTGCCTTGCCGGTATTGGGATTGAACTGGGGGATATGCCACGGGCAGGCACCTGCACAGGCCATGCATCCGATGCATGCCTCTGTCTCGATATACACGATGCCGTCTTCCCTCTTTTTCATGGCACCGGTGGGGCAGACAGGCACGCAGTAAGGATCTTCACAATGGTAGCATGAGCGGAAATGGTACTCGGTCTTGGGCACGCCTTTTACGGCCTTCAACGGCTCATGGGATATCTCGCAGAGGAATGGTCCCACCGGCAGGTCCTTGTTGGTCTTGCAGTGGACCTCGCATCCATGGCAGCCTATACACCTCTTGGAATTCAGATAAATCATATACTTGTTCACAGTTCTACCCTCCTTCTCGGGTTTCTGGGACTGCGGCGCACAGTGACGAATTTCTCGCACAGGCACAAGCCGCCTCCAACTGGGTCCATAGACTCAAGAAGTCCTTCCTGTAGTTTCTGGTCGCTCATACCTGCATGATAGGCCCTGCTCTGAAGCGGAACCTGTCGGCCGAAACCATGGACCGTGTATACGGCCTCAGGATGGATGAAGTCTGTTACATGGGCCTTGATGGTTCCCTTCTGGGAATCGGCAATGACATCTACCCAGTCCCCATCGTTTATTCCCATGCGGGAGGCAACCCTGGAATTGATCCAGAGGGTATTTTCCGGCATAAGCTCGTTGAGCAGCGGATTGTTGATGGTGTGCCCATGAGCATGTACAGGGCTCCTGCCGAATACCAGCCTGAACTTGCCCTTTGGAGGCTTCTGCGGGCTCTCGTAGGGCTTGAAGGAAGGAAAGCCGTTTTCCTCCAGCATCTGGCTGATGAACTCGATCTTCCCTGACGGGGTCTTGAACTTGCCGTCCAGGTTGTCGCGATCATACATTATGGGTTCATCAGTAAGTGCCACAAAACCCTTTTCCCGGAGGTCGTCGATCTTGTAGCCGGTGGGTTCGAGCTGGAATTCCCACATTTCTTCTGCTGTCTTCCATGGAAAATACTCGCCAATGTCCAGCCTGTCGGCCAGCATCTTGAAGATTTCCCAGGAGGGCTTGGTATCGAAACGCGGCTCAACTGCCCTGTCCCTGAAGGCAAACCTGGGCTTGGGTCCCTTTTGCGTACATACAGGGGTTTCCCTTTCCAGGTACATGGATTCAGGGAGGATGACATCGGAGTACCAGCCGAATTCGCTGTAATGGGTGTCTATGGACACAAGGAGTTCACAGTTGTCAAAGGCCTCCTTCTGAGCTGCAACATCAGGGAAGCAGTTGAAGGGATCATGCCTGTAGCAGATAACTCCCTTAATGGGATAGGGCTCTCCTGTGAGCATTGCGTCATAGAACAGATGGAACAGGCCCGGACCCTTGTCAAAATGCTTGTACTTCCAGCCCACACCGTCTGCCCTCTTATCCTCGGGCTTTGGAACAATGGAGCTGAAGGCCTTCAGGCCCTTGACGCCGCAGTCGCCAGGGGTCTTGGGAAACTGCTGGCCGCCCTTTACTTCCACGCTTCCCATGAGAACGTTCAGGATGTGAAGCATACGGCTTGCATAAAAGGAATCCCTGTACCTTGAAAGCATCCAGCCGGGATGGAATACCACGGCCGGCCTCTGCTGACCTATTTCAGAGACAAAATCCTTGAGCTTCTTGACCTTTATCCCGCATTCCTTGGCAGCCCATTCCGCTGTGTACTGCTCAACGAACTCTGCCATCTGGTCAAAGCCCGTAGTATATTTTTCTATGAATTCCTTGTCGTATGCCTCCTGCTTGATGACTTCGTTAATCATTCCCAGCGCAAGGGCATAGTCGGTTCCGGGCCGTACCTGGAAAAAGCGGGTTGCCTTGATGCCGGTGAGCGTCTGGCGGACATCCACATAGGTGAAGCTTCCCCCGTTGTCCAGCATGTCCATGATCTGGTTGACTTCAGCAATTCGCAGGGAGGCCATTAGGTTTCGGCCGAAGCTTATAAGGTGCTTGGCATTTTTTATATCATAGATGAATCCCTTCCTGCCCAGACCATAGACCGACTTGCTGGCATGATGGACATTCCTGCCGCAGCCACTGTCGTGGTTTGTAAAGTTGGGAGAGCCAAAGGCGTGGATGAAGCTCTTCCAAAGGTCCTGCCATGGGCCTCCCCTGCAGCTCAGCATCACGGCCTTGGCACCATACTTGTCCTTGATCTTTTTCATCTTCTCTGCAACGTAATCCAGGGCAGTGTACCAGCTTACCGGCTCCCACTTCCCTGACCCCCGGCCTCCCCTTTGAATCAGGGGCTGCTGGGGCCGTTCGTGGTCTTTCTGCAGGGCAATACCTGCAGAGCCCTTGGCGCAGAGTGCTCCCTTGAGGATGTGCGGATTTCCTTCAATCCACCTGACCTTGCCGTCCTCTACCTCTACCTTGATGGGGCATCTTACGGAACACATGCTGCACATGCTCCAGACTGTCTTTCTCATAAACGCCTCCCTTTTTGTAATTACTGCTGAAAAAATAAACCGAGCCTAATTTATATAATTTAACTGGTAGATTATTGTATCATTTCCCATTTAAGTCAAGATAAAACTAATTAAAAGTGTCTTGTTCTCATTTTCACAACTCATTCCACAACACCTATAAGTTAATAAATACACAAAGAAAGCAAGTCTTCCTGATATAGATAAAATATTCACGTATAAACGCCAAAACAAAAGGGAACAAAAAGGCAGGCGGCAGATAAAAAAACAGAACAATAAAACTGGTACACCTTTTGCTTAAATAAGCACTTAAGTGCCTGTAAATTGACCGTAACTACGAATTTATATTGCATTTTCAACAGTTATTATTAACATCATGTGCTGACTTCACAAGGAGGGTTAGGAAACGGTGCAGAAAGACATAATCAAGATAGTTGTCAAATGGCTGTTTGTCGTATTCACCTTGAGCTTTGTCTGCACGCCGATCACATCTTCGGCATCGCTGTTTTCCAGAACAGTAAGCAATAAGTATGCACGGAATTTTACCGAAGACAGATTCCATGATTATGCCAGGCAGATATTCACGGAAAGCGGCCTTTACAAGTATACCGACATTGCAACCCTGGAAACCTGCCTTATCGGCTATCTGAACCTGAAGAGGAGGCACATGTTAAAAAAGGACGGCCTCCTGGTGCTCATCGATTACAGGAAACCCTCCAATGAAAACCGTTTCTTCGTACTGGACCTGAAGAAAAAGAAGCTGCTTTTCAAAAGCCTTGTGGCACACGGAAGAAACTCAGGAGACCGCCTGGCATGCAGTTTTTCCAACCGTCCAGGCTCATACAAGAGCTGCCTTGGCTTTTTTGTTACAGGCGAACCCTATGTCAATAAGCACGGCTATTCCCTCAACATCAAGGGAGTCGAACCAGGCATTAATGACAAGGCGGAAAAACGCAGAATCGTCATCCACGGCGCAGACTACGTCTCCAGGCAGTTCATTGAAAAATACGGCCGCCTGGGAAGAAGCCTGGGCTGCCCTGCCCTGCCCAGCAACCTGGCCCGTCCCGTCATAGACACCATAAAAAACGGAAGCTGCCTCTTCATTTTCGGAAACGACAGGTGCTATCTGTCAAAATCCAGAATGGTCAATGCAAGGAGCGCCATTGAATATTTCAACCATGCCGGCATTTAGCCTGAACCGCCATATTGCAAAGGGAGCTGCCCTTCTCCTCTTCACATCAGCTTTCCTGATTCTTCACTTGCAGGTTTCTTTGGCCCAGGAGTTCGAAAACCCTGTCTCTGAGCATATCCTCAAAAGATGCGAATACCTGGAACAGTTTAAACACATCCCCGTATGCTCAACCTGCGTGGCATCCCACAAGACTATACCTGCCTTTTACAGGAACAGGAATTATCAACCGGCCTGGACCAGCAAAAAGGCCGTGGTCCAGATGCTGGAAGCCGTCCGGGCATCTGCAGATGACGGCCTTATGCCCTCGGACTATCACAGTACCGCACTGCAGCAGCTGAAAGAAAAAATAGAAAAATCCCGGCGCCCCGACCCGGAAACCGTG
>JALVJO010000016.1 GCA_027028245.1 Deltaproteobacteria bacterium | reverse complement strand
GGCACATCTTGTACATTTCAGGTTGGAGTTTTTCCAGTTCTGAAAGGTAGGTATCTGGTCTAAAGAGAAACATTCCTGAATTCCACAGGTAGTCTCCGGAAGCAAGATATCTTTCAGCATCGGCCCTGACCGGCTTTTCCGCAAATTTTTCAATATGGTAAAGGCCTTCAGATACCGCCTTGCCTTTTTTGATGTAGCCGTAGCCTGTCTCAGGGGCACTGGGTTTTATGCCAAAGGTGACGAGATTTTCTTGACAGGCTGCCCTTGCCGCCTGCCTGACAGCATCTTGAAATTTTGCCAGATCTTCCAGAAGATGGTCTGCTGGAAGCACCAGCATGACGGCATCCTGGTCTTCTTCCAGGCACCTTAATGCCGCGGCTGCAATGGCCGGGGCCGTATTTCTCCCCAGGGGTTCAAGCATGATATCAAGGGGTTCAATACCTGCCTGATGCAGCTGTTCCGCCACAAGAAAGCGATGTTCATTGTTGCATACTATGAGGGGGGAGACAGTATCCTCAAGGGAAGAAGCCCTTTTTGCTGTCTGCTGAATCAGTGTGTCCGGCCCTGTCAAGGACAGGAGCTGCTTGGGATAGGCTGCCCTGGAAAGGGGCCAGAGACGTGAGCCTGATCCGCCTGAGAGGATGACCGGGATTATTTTCACAGGTTAATTCCTTACATTTGTTTTTTTGCCATGGACACACATGGCCACACAGGGACAAAAACCTTTTTCATGTATGAGCGGACATGAAAAAATTCCACATGCCTCATGCATGACTATTTTCTTCCAACCCCTGCATATTTAAAGCCGAGTTCTTTCATGGTCTGGGGATCGTATACATTTCTAAGGTCTATGAATATGGGTTCTTTCAGAAGATCCTTTATCTTTTCAAGGTCCAGGGCCCGGTACTGGTTCCATTCTGTCATAAGCACCACTGCATGGGCGCCGGTGCAGGCATCATAGGCATTGCCGGCGTATGTTATGCCGTCGGGCAGATATTTTTTCGCCTCTTCCATGCCCTTTGGATCATGGGCCCTTATCTTTGCACCTTTTTCCATGAGGGCAGGGATAATGGATATGGAAGGCGACTCCCTCATATCATCGGTTTCCGGCTTGAAGGTAAGGCCAAGAAAGGAAATGGTCTTTCCAGCCTCGGACCCTCCGAGCATATCCCGGATCTTTTTTACCATTCTCGCCTTCTGGGCAGCATTTACCTCTACTGCTGCCTCTACAAGGCGGACGTTTTCACCGTATTCCTGCACAATCCGCATCAGTGCCAGGGTATCCTTGGGGAAGCAGGAGCCGCCGTAACCAGGACCGGGATGCAGGAACTTTGGACCTATGCGGCCGTCCATTCCTACGGCCTTTGCAAGGGCTGTCACATCAGCGCCCACGGCTTCGCATACATTTGCTATCTCGTTAATGAAGCTGATCTTTATGGCAAGAAACGCGTTGGCTGCGTACTTGGTAAGTTCTGCAGTCTCTATGGTGGTGCAGACAATGGGTGTCTCAATAAGATACAATGGCTTATATATGTCTCTAAGTACCTTTTCCGCCCTCTTTGATTCCACCCCTATAACCACCCTGTCCGGCCGCATGAAATCATTTATGGCAGCGCCTTCCCTGAGAAATTCAGGGTTTGAGGCAACATCGAAATCTGCTTCCGGATTTTTCTCCCTGATTATCCTCTTGACCTGGCGGGCAGTTCCAACCGGTACGGTGCTCTTGTCAACTATCACGGTATAGCCATCAAGATAAGGGGCAAGTTCTCCTGCAGCCTCGTAGATATATGTGAGGTCGGCATAACCGTCGCCGCGCCTGCTGGCAGGAGTGCCCACTGCGATAAACACGGCATCTGCCCCCGGTACTGCCGCTGCGAGATCCGTGGTAAACCGCAGCCTGTCTTCTTCCACGTTCTTGGCAACAAGGCGCTTGAGGCCTGGCTCATATATGGGGATCTGCCCGGAATCGAGCTTTTTGATCTTTTCTTCAATCTTGTCCACACAAGTGACATGATGGCCGAATTCAGCAAAACAGGTACCTGTCA
>JALVJO010000015.1 GCA_027028245.1 Deltaproteobacteria bacterium | reverse complement strand
GTGCCGTAGAAAAGGTCACAAGACGAATAATTGAACGAAGCAGGCCTCACAGGGAGGCCTACCTTGAGCGCATTGAAGAAAACAAAGGGAACGGAGTCTTTCGCGACAGGCTTGAGTGCTCAAACCTTGCCCATGACCTTGCAGCCTGCAACCAGGCCTGCCGTAATGCCCTTATGAAGGAAGACGTTCCGAACATTGCCATAATCACGGCATATAATGACGTACTTTCGGCCCATGAGCCCTACGGCACCTACCCTGACCTGCTTAAAAAGGCAGTGGCAGAGGCAGGCGGCTACGCACAGGTGGCAGGGGGAGTTCCCGCAATGTGCGACGGGATCACCCAGGGTGAGCCCGGCATGGATCTCAGCCTCATGAGCAGGGACGTAATTGCCATGTCAACGGTAATAGCCCTTTCCCACAATGTCTTTGAAGGGGCCCTTCTCCTGGGGATATGCGACAAGATAGTGCCAGGGCTCCTGATGGGGGCACTTCAGTTCGGCTATCTCCCCATGATCCTTGTTCCAGGCGGCCCCATGACATCTGGCATAGAGCACAGCGAAAAGAACAAGATGCGGGCCCTTTTTGCCCAGGGAAAGATAGGCAGAAAAGAGATGCTTGAAACAGAACTCAAGGCATATCACAGCCCGGGCACCTGCACCTTTTACGGAACCGCCAATTCCAACCAGCTCATGGCCGAGATGCTCGGGATGCATCTTCCGGGTGCCTCCTTCGTAAATGCCGGCACCCGGCTCCGAAAGGCCCTCACCACAGCTGCGGCTCAGCAGGTGACAGGTCTTACCAACCTGGGGGACAATTACACGCCTATCGGCCACGTAATCAGTGAAAAATCCGTAGTCAATGCCATGGTGGGACTCATGGCAAGCGGCGGCTCCACCAACGAAACCATTCACCTTGTGGCCATTGCAAGGGCTGCTGGAATACGCATTGACTGGGCGGATTTCGAAGAAATATCAGACAATGTCCCCCTTATCGTCCGCATCTATCCAAATGGAAGCGGTGATATCAACACCTTTCAAAGGGCGGGCGGAATGGCGCTTTTCATCCGCGAACTCCTTGAAAACGGCATGCTCCACGAGGATGTCCTGACAGTTGCAGGCCCTGGTCTTGCCAGATACACGCAGCAGCCGGTACTTGAAGGCGGGCATGCAGTCTGGAAGGATGGACCTGTGAAGAGCAGCGATCCGGGAACCATTGCGACGGTTTCAGAGCCCCTGGATGCAGTAGGCGGGACCAAGATACTCACGGGCAACCTGGGCAGGGCAGTAATGAAGATCTCAGCGCTAAAGGATGGAGAAAATACCTACGTGGAAGCGCCGGCAATGGTATTCCACAGCCAGAAGGAGCTGGAGGACGCCTTTCATGCAGACAAACTGAACAAGGACCTGGTGGCGGTTGTCCGCTTCCAGGGACCCCGTGCCAATGGCATGCCTGAGCTCCACAAGCTCATCATGTTCCTTACCATAGTGATGCAGCGCGGTTTCTCTGTAGGCCTTGTAACAGACGGCAGGCTTTCTGGTGCATCGGGCACCGTGCCCTTTGCCATTCACTGCTCTCCCGAAGCTGCGGCAGGAGGCAATATCGCAAAGATCCGAGACGGTGACATTATTGTCATGGATGCAAAAAACAGCCGTCTTGAAGTAAAACTTGACCCTGAGGAGCTGGAACAGCGCACCTGCGCCCCGGCAGACCTGACAGGTTCGCATTTCGGCATGGGCAGGCAGATCTTTGCTGCCCTCAGGATGCATCAGCTCGGAGCTGATGAAGGCGCTTCTGCTGTCTTCTCATACACATTGGAAAAATGACCGGAGTTAAATATGGCCCGTAAAAACTGGAAGATATCACCTCTTGAAATAGTAAAGACCGGGCCGGTAATACCGGTCATGGTTGTGGAAAGACTTGAACATGCAGTTCCCCTGGCAAAGGCCCTGCTGGCAGGGGGCATCAGGGTGCTGGAGATAACCCTGAGGACCCCGGTTGCCGTTGATGTCATCAGGGCAATCAGCACCGAGGTGCCTGATGCAGTAGTAGGGGC
>JALVJO010000014.1 GCA_027028245.1 Deltaproteobacteria bacterium | reverse complement strand
GCCTCTTTTTCCTGGTCGGGTGCCAGTTCTTTGCCCTGGGCCTCCTGGGGGAATACATCGGCCGCATCTTTCAGGCTGTAAGAAAAAGACCCCCTTTCATACTCGACTGGGTAAAAAGAAGCTGAGCCCAAACCGGACTGCAAGGAACCTGATGGGCATATCAGGCAGGAATCAGACCGGGAGCATTCCCAGTTTGTCCCCCATTTGTACCACGGGCAAGGACGGGGCATTTCTTTCAAGGTTCACCAAGCCGCTGTGCAGATTTCAAATTCTTCTCGAATAAAGACTTCGCCAATCTCAGCGGTTTGACTGCGGCTGAAGTTGGCTTCCTTGTGGTGAAACCTTTCAAGAAATACCCCTTCCTTGCCATTCCTCGCCATTCCTCGTCCGGGGAGAAACTGGGAATGTTCCCATCAGATCTTCCTGCTGATTGAAGCGCGTTTTCTGCCCTGTTTGCCCGCATGCGGACATCTCCTGTGACACATCTTGCAAATTACATCATGCACCACAGGTCTTCCGGTTTTTATGCAGACCCTCGGCCTGTTGTTATTTTTCATGGTTCAAATACCTCTCTACTTTCCGGATAAATCGGAATGCGTCCCGGAACAAGTTTCTGAAGGACCGTCGTCTTTTCCGGCAGAACGGCTGCAGCCGGTACACCCTTGGCAGCTGCCGTCTGGATGAGCGTCTGCAGCACATTTAAGGACCGTTCTCAAAATGAAATACGCAGCGGCCACTACCATAATAGTTATTATTGTTATTTCTATCATATTCATCCTATTTATCCTGTTTGATCTAAATTATTCCACGAAAACCTGGATGTCAATGCGCAAACTGGAAAAAATATCTTGGTTTCTGTGCCTGGGAACTCCAACATGTAATAAGTTAAGCATTCACCAGGCCAATAAAAGAGGTGAAGGGAAAATTTGTGGAAAGATGAAGGATTCAACCCTTAACAGCTTGATAAAAACACTTTTAGATGTTAAAAAGACGCCACTTTTGACAGAAAAAACACGCCTTGTCTGCCCGGTGGTGCCGCATCAACCGGTAAAAAGGGCAGTTTGTCTTAAAGGCGGAAGAAAAACCACTAAACAGGAGGAAAGTCCATGGCTTATGTTACAATGAAACAGCTGCTCGAGGCCGGTGTCCACTTCGGCCATCAAACCAGACGCTGGAACCCGAAGATGAAACCCTATATTTTCGGGGCCAGAAACGGCATCTACATCATAGACCTTCAAAAGACTGTGAGGATGTTCAAGATTGCCTATGAATTCGTGGTAGAAACAGCGGCCAACGGCGGCAACGTTCTCTTCGTAGGCACCAAAAAGCAGGCCAGGGAATCCATTGAAGAAGAAGCTTCGAGGGCCGGGATGCCTTATGTGAATCATAGATGGCTTGGCGGAATGCTGACCAATTTCCACACCATTCAGAAGAGCATAGAAAAGTTGAAGAAGATAGAATCCATGTTCGAAGATGGTTCTATTGAAAGATTTCCAAAGAAGGAAATACTCAAGCTGGAAAGACTCCGCCAGAAACTCGAGAGAAACCTGGGCGGCATCAAGGATATGAACGGTCTGCCCTCGGCAGTTTACGTGGTGGATGCACGTTATGAGCAAATTGCCATCAAAGAGGCAAACAAGCTTGGAATCCCAGTGGTTTCCATTGTGGACACCAACTGCGATCCCGATGGCATAGATTACATTATCCCCGGAAACGATGACGCCATAAGGGCGATCAGGCTTCTTACCTCCCTTATTGCCAATGCAGTTCTTAAGGGCAGGCAGATTTACGAGGAAGCCCAGCAGGCTGAAACAGACAAGGAGCTTCCCGAAGAAACAGCAGAGGCTGAAGGTGCAGAAGCACCCTTGCAGGAAGCCGCATCCGAAAAGGCTGAAACTGCCGCGGCTCAGGAGACTGCCTGATATCAAGTTCCAGGTCAGGGCAGGAAATATCCCTTTATCTTATTTTACAATAAGAGCTGATTCAGGACCTTTGACCTGGATCGGCTCCAGATCATTGCAAAGACATTTTTTGAATTCAACGGAGGAATACATATTATGGCTGATATAACTGCTGCCATGGTTAAAGAACTCAGAGACAGGACCAATGCTGGCATGATGGACTGCAAAAAGGCCCTTCAGGAATGCGGTGGAGATATGGACAAGGCTGTAGACTTTCTCAGGCAGAAAGGCCTTGCTGTCGCAGCCAAGAGGGCCGGACGCGCAACTTCTGAAGGGGTCGTGCAGTGCTACATACACTCCGGGAACAAACTTGGGGTAATGGTGGAGGTAAACTGCGAAACCGACTTTGTGGCAAAGACAGATCAGTTTGTGGAATTTGCCAGAAATGTTGCCATGCATATTGCAGCAACCAACCCGGTTTGTATCAAGAAGGAAGACGCCCCTAAAGAGGTGGTAGAGAAGGAAAAAGAGATTTACCGCAAGCAGGCCCTTGAATCGGGTAAACCAGAACATATAGTTGATAAGATAGTAGAAGGACGGATTGAAAAATTCCTCAAGGAAATATGCCTGCTGGAGCAGCCCTATGTGAAGGATCCAGATCTGACCATCCAGGATCTCCTCAACGAACTGGTTGCCAAGATGGGCGAGAACATCTCCATAGGCAGATTTGTCAGGTTCAAGGTAGGAGAGGAATAAAAAGGGATCAGACCAGTGGTCAAAAAGGAACAGGATTCCGCTGCCTATAAGCGTGTGCTCATAAAACTCAGCGGTGAGGCCCTTATGGGTAAAAAGCCCTACGGTATCTCCCCTGAAGTCCTGGACGAGGTTGCCGCCCAGATCGGGCGTGCCAGGAAACAAGGCGTGGAAATAGGCATGGTAGTGGGCGGAGGCAACATATTCAGGGGCGTGTCAGGAGCTGCCCACGGTATGGATCGGGCCGTGGCCGACCAAATGGGCATGCTAGCCACGGTCATGAATGCATTGGCGCTCCAGGATGCCTTTGAAAGGCAGGGTATTCCTGCCAGGGTACTTTCTGCCATTGAAATAGGCAGGATGGCGGAACCATTTGTAAGGGGCCGCGCTCTCAGGCACCTGGGCAAGAAGCGGATAGTTATCTTTGCCGCAGGGACAGGAAATCCATTTTTCACCACGGATACCGCTGCCACCTTGAGGGCACTGGAAATAGGAGCTGATATTCTCTTCAAAGCCACCAGGGTTGATGGGGTTTACGACAAGGATCCATACAAACACAAGGATGCCAGGCTCTTTAAGAGCCTGACTTGCAGCGAGATCCTGGAAAAGGAACTCAGGGTCATGGATGCAGCTGCCATTTCTCTTGCCAGGGATGCAGGTCTTCCCGTAATGGTTTTCAACATGTTGAAGGAAGGCAGTATTGAAAGTGCCATCAGGGGTGAAGGCCCCGGGACTATTGTCCGCCCGGATTGACACGGCAGGTATGAGGGTGCAGATTTCCCTGATTCCTGTTATTGTCAGGCTGCCATCTGACAAGAGGTACTAAGGAGGTTCAACGTGAAAAACAAGGTCATAAGCGAGACCGACAGGAAGATGGATAAGGCTGTAGAGGCCTTTGAGAGGGACCTGGCACATGTAAGAACAGGTCGGGCCTCAGCTGCACTTCTAGAAGGCATTACCGTTGATTACTACGGCACGCAGATGCCGCTCAACCAGGTTGCCTCCATTTCTGTTCCCGAAAGCAGGCTTCTTACAGTACAGCCTTGGGATGCCAATATTCTCGCTGATATAGAAAAGGCAATTTTATCTTCGGACCTTGGTCTGACACCTAGCAATGACGGCAAGATCATCAGGGTCAGTATTCCGCCCCTGACCGAGGAGCGCAGAAAAGATCTCGTCAAGGTAGTCAAGAAGATGGCAGAAGAATCAAGGGTTGCAGTAAGAAACTGCCGCAGGGATGCCATTGACAAACTCAAGAACCAGAAGAAAGATAAACAGATTTCTGAAGACGAGATGTACAAGCTCCAGGACGAAATCCAGAAACTTACAGACAATCACATCAAGAAGATTGACCAGATACTCCAGGATAAAGAAAAGGAGATAATGGAATTCTAGGGAAGCCTCACGTGTCGAAAAAATCCAATATAACCACGTTAAAACCCCTGCCCCGCCACGTAGCCGTCATCATGGACGGCAACGGCAGGTGGGCTCAACGCAGATACATGCCCAGGATAATGGGGCACCGGCAGGGTGCAAAGACGGTAAAGGAAATCGTCACTGCAACAAGGGAGCTCAATATTCCCTATTTAACCCTTTATGCCTTTTCCAAGGAAAACTGGTCCAGGCCCGCTGAGGAAGTCAGCGGCCTCATGGACCTCCTCTATGAATACCTTCAGAAGGAACTGGATGAACTCCTGGGGAAACGCATCCGTCTCAGGGCCATCGGGGAAATAGAAGCCCTGCCGGATCGTGTCTATGATCTGCTCATGGAAACCATGGAAAAGACCTCCAGGAATTACGAAATGCAGCTTATTCTTGCCCTGAGCTACGGAGGCAGAAGTGAAATAATCGAGGCTGCAAAAAGGTTTGCAAAAAGGTGCATGAAGGGTGAAATGTACCCGGATGACCTGGATGAAGGTTCCTTCAGATCCTTTCTTTATGCCGGAGATGTCCCTGATCCTGACCTGATAATTCGTACCAGCGGAGAGAAAAGGCTCAGCAACTTCCTGCTGTTCCAGGCTGCCTATTCCGAGCTCTATATTACCCCTACCCTGTGGCCTGATTTCAACAAGAAAGAGTTCATGAAGGCACTAAACGATTACAGGTGCAGGGAACGCAGATTCGGCATGACCAGCGAACAGATCCTGTTGAGATGCACAAGCAGCGAATCCTGACAGCCCTCCTGCTGGTTCCTGCTGTACTTACCGGACTGATGTGGGGCGGGATCATCTTTTTTAACTGCCTTGTCCTTTTTACGGCTGCCCTATGCCTCTATGAATATTTTTCAATGACCTCGGCACAAAAGGCCGTTTCCCAGGCAGCAGGCATTCTCATCGGTCTGATCCCGGTTGGTGCTGTGATACTCCATCCGGCTCCTTCCCTTCTTTTGTTCGCCTTGTTTCTCCAGTGCCTGATTACGGTAATTTTGTTTCTCCTGACTTACCGGCAGCACGACAGGCCCTTTCAGCAGATGGCTGTATTCCTTTTCGGGGTGACTTATATCGGACTCCTTTCAGCCTTGACCACATGCATATACTCCCTGCCCAACGGCAGGCTCTGGATCTTATTCCTGCTGGCCATTGTGGCAGCTGCCGACACCGGAGCCTATTATGTTGGATCAAATCTGGGGAAAAGAAAACTGTGCCCCCATATCAGCAAGGGCAAGACCGTGGAGGGTGCACTTGGAGGCCTTGCAGCCGGGGTTCTGACTGCCCTTATCTGCTGGCTGCTTTTCATGGGTTTTTCAAGCCCGGACATACTGGTCCCCTTGGCTGTTTTGCTCGGTATATCCAGTCAGATAGGCGATCTTACAGAATCTGTCATAAAAAGGGCCTGGGGCTTCAAGGATTCCGGAAGGATTTTACCCGGCCATGGCGGCATGTTCGACAGGGTGGACGGGCTTTTAATGGCAGGCCCGGTACTATTCTGGATCCTTTACTTCTCCAGCACCTCCTGTGCTGCCGCAAACTGATGTTCACCATGGTAAAAACATGACAAAGGCAACCAAACGTATAGCAGTCCTGGGCTCCACCGGCTCCATAGGAAAAAGCGTAATGGATATCGTAAGGATGTCCAGAGGGCGCCTGGAAATTGCAGGCCTTGCAGCAGGCAGAAATACTGCACTCCTGTCGGAACAGATAAGGGAATTCAAGCCTTCCATGGCGGCAGTCATGACTGAAGAGCTGGCTCAGGATCTCAGATCCGGCGTGCCTTCTGACGTAAACATTGTTTACGGCAAGGAAGGATACAAGGCCATTGCCTCCATGCCCGATGCAGACCTTGTGGTTTCGTCAATGGTTGGAGCTGCAGGTCTTATTCCAACTCTTGCTGCAATTGAGGCAGGCAAGGACGTTGCACTTGCCAACAAGGAAACACTTGTGGCAGCAGGTGCCCTGGTAATGGACCTCGTCAGGGAAAAGGGGGTCAATCTCCTGCCCATCGACAGTGAACACTCAGCAATATTCCAGTGCTTACAGGGTTACAGGGACTGTCAGGTAAACAAGATAATACTCACAGCCTCGGGAGGGCCTTTCAGGCAAAAAGATTCAAGCCAGCTCCGGGACATTACTCCGGAACAGGCGGTTGCCCATCCCAACTGGTCAATGGGCGCAAAGATATCAGTAGACTCTTCCACCCTTATGAACAAGGGTCTTGAGGTTATCGAGGCACGCTGGCTCTTTTCAATCCCTCCGGAAAGGATACAGGTGGCTGTGCATCCCCAGAGCATAGTTCACTCCATGGTGGAATTTGTGGACGGCTCTATCATTGCCCAGCTGGGAATGGCTGACATGAGGGTACCTATATCCTATGCCCTTATGTGGCCTGAGAGGATGAAGCTGGACCTGCCTACCCTGGATATTTTGACTTGCGGCCCCCTGACCTTTGAACCTCCCCGCATGGAGGAATTTCCCTGCCTTGGACTTGCCTTTAAGGCGCTGGAGATGGGGGGAACCGCGCCTACTGTTCTCAATGCGGCAAACGAAGTGGCCGTAGAGGCCTTTCTCCAGAAAAAGATCCCTTACTTAAGCATTCCCCGGATCATTTCCGATGTCCTGCATGATATCGGGGGGGGAGCCATGGAAAATCTGGACGATGTGCTGAGAGCCGATGCCCTGGCCAGGCTGAAGGCACATGTCTTGATTGATTCCCAGGGAGAGCCGGCTTAATGACAACCTTCTGGTCTTTTCTCCTTGTACTGAGCGGCCTGATATTTTTCCACGAGCTGGGGCACTTTGTCGTTGCCAGGGCCTTTGGCATCAGGGTTTTGAAATTTTCCATAGGCTTCGGGCCCAGGATATGGGGTATTGTCAAAAACGGTACAGACTACTGCATCTCTGCCGTACCGCTGGGAGGATTTGTAAAGATGCTGGGTGAACAGCCCGGGGAGGAAATCGATCCCCTGGATGAACCCTATTCCTTTTCCCATAGGCCTGTTTACCAGAGGGCACTGGTGGTTGGTGCAGGCCCTTTTGCAAATTTCCTCCTGGCGCAGTTGATATTTTTCTTCATTTTTCTGTTCTACGGAAATCCTGTGCTGCTGCCTGAAATAGGCAAGATCAGGCCTGGGTCTCCTGCCCAGGAAGCAGGGATAAAACCTGGAGATGTTCTTATCTCGGTAAACGGGCAGAAGGTAAAAACCTGGGACGATGTTTCCAGCTATATAGGCTCGAGCGGGGAAAAGGAAATCAGGCTGGTCATAAAAAGGGGACAAGAGCAGCTTAAGCTTACTGTGCGTCCTGAAGTTACCACCATAAAAAATATCTTCGGAGAAAAGATAAAAAGGCCGTTAATAGGCATAACTGCCTCTGGAAAACTCGAAATAGAAAAGGTCAACCCGTTTGAGGCCCTTGTCCTATCCCTTAAACGTACCTGGGACCTGACAAAGCTGACCTGGGAGGGTTTTGTCAAGATAGTAGAGCGAATAGTGCCGCTTTCCGCACTCGGCGGGCCAATAATGATCGCCCAGATGGCAGGACAGCAGGCCGAACAGGGCATGCTGAACCTCTTTTACTTCATGGCACTGCTCAGTATCAATCTGGGGCTTTTGAACCTGTTGCCAGTACCGATTCTAGACGGCGGACACCTGTTTTTCTATGCGGTGGAGGCAGTCATGGGGCGTCCGCTTACCACCAGGCAGATGCAGATAGCACAGCAGATAGGACTCCTCCTGCTTGGATCCCTTATGCTTCTTGTATTTTACAATGATATTGCAAGGCTTTTCGGTCTTATGCCCTCCATGCCGAAGCCCTGATGTACCATGCCTCTTCTTGCCATTGAGACATCCGGCCTGAGCGGAGGATGTGCCCTCCTGTCTTCAGGGAAAGTGCTTGGTGAAACCATTCTCTTCACCAGGAAGACACATTCCAGACGGCTTATGTCCTCGATACTGGCGCTCATGGAAGAAACTGATACCTCCTGGAAAGATTTGGAGGCAGTGGCAGTCGGTCTGGGCCCCGGAAGCTTTACCGGGCTGCGAATAGGGCTTTCCACTGCAAAGGGCCTTGCCCTTTCCTGCTCATTGCCTGTCTTTGGAATTCCGACCCTGGATATAATCGCAGAAAATGCCTTGCTGGAAGATTCCAGGCTTATATGTCCCGTAATGGATGCCAGGAGGAAACAGGTCTACGCCGCGCTTTACGAGCCTGGATTTCCCAGCGGCCCCAAAAAGATCGCAAACGACTGCGCCCTGGCCCCCTCAGACCTTGTCCAAAAAGTCCCTGAAGGAAGAGAAATCCTGTTTTTAGGCGATGGATTAGTAAGTTATAAAGAACTTATCAAGGAGACCTTTAAGGACAGGGCCTATTTTGCACCGGAATTCCTCTGGTATCCGCGCCCTTGCCTTGCAGGGCTTCTGGCCGAAAGGCGGAGGGAAAGAGGGCTTAAGCCTTCTGATCCTGCCCTTCTTGTTCCTCTCTACTGCAGACTTTCCGAGGCAGAAGAAAAAAAGAGAAAAGATGGTTAGCCTTCTGCATGTTTCCTGGGACAAAAAGGCCTTCCTTATCCAAAGGCCCAACAGGTTCCTGGCTCTGGTGCGGCTTCAAAGCCTGAACGGCACTGCTGCAAAGGTCCATGTCCGGGATCCGGGCCGGCTTAAGGAACTCCTTTTCCCGGGAAATGAACTGCTTCTGAAACGCGCATCCAGAGCGGAAAGAAAGACCAAGTGGGATCTCATTGCCGCAAGGTGCCAAGATGAATACGTGTTCTTAAATTCCGGATTTCATCCTGCAGTTGCCAGAAGCATCCTTACCAATCCGTCAATTTCTCCCTTTGGAACACTCGGCTCACTTGCGGGCGAGGTAAAATATGGAGAAAGCCGTCTGGATTTTTTATTGACTGATACAAAAGACGAAAAGATCTATATAGAGGTAAAAGGGTGCACCCTTTCAAGGCAGCAGACAGCACTTTTTCCAGATGCACCGACCGCAAGGGGAAAGAGGCACCTGGAAGAACTTATGGGTGTGCGCAGGCAGGGCATGAGGGCCGCTGTGATCTTCTTGGTCTTCAGGAAAGACAGCCTGGCCTTCAAGGCCAACAGCCGAACCGATCCGGCCTTTGCTGAAACCCTGGAGAGGGCTTACCGGGCCGGTGTTGAAATTTATCCTGTTCTACTTGAATACAGTCATGATATTATCTGGTATAAATCAATATTGCCTGTAGTTTTCGATTAGTCTAAGGCCATGTATTGCAATAGAATTTCCAAAAGACCAGGGAGGTATGAGATGTTCGGGAAGATCTGTCCGTACTGCAGGGAAAAAATTAAGAAAGATGCCATAGTGTGTCGATACTGTCAAAGAGAGCTTGAACCTGTAAGTAACGGCAGATGTTCCTCTCTGTGGGTCTTTGCCGGCTTCATAGGGCTTGCCATTGGAGCAGCTGCGGCCCTTGGTCTCGGCTACCTCAATGAAAGACGTCGCTGGGAAGAAGACAGTTCCGAGTTTACCTTTGACCATGAACAGGAACCTGACAGCCAGCCCTAAAATCAAACCAATTTTTACTGCCGTTTTCAGCCAGGCTCTTAATATATTGGAGGAGCATTTAACAAATGGCATCTGAATACAAGAAAACAGTCGATACCGTGGCCAGGGTTTTTGGAGAGGCAGTAAAAGAGGTGATAGAGACATCTACAGGTACATCTATATCATATGCTCCTACCATTCAAGATGTCCCTTCCATAAGCCTGAAACCTGATCTTGGATGTTTTGTCCAGTTTTCAGGCGATTATTCCGGCCTGTTCATCATGAATCTTTCAGCAGAGGCAGCACTTGAGTTATACCAAAGGGCCATGGTTTTCATGGGCCTTCCCAAGGAAGAGCTTGTGGATGACTTCAACTCGGAAGACGTGGTCAGTTCTGTGGGAGAACTCATCAACCAGGTGATCGGAAAGGCCAGGCAGAAGATAGAAGAACGATACGGCCTGTCTGCACGAAACAATCAGCCCAAGGCCATTACCATTTCTTCTGCCATCACACTGTCAGTTGCCACCATGCTGGACAGACCGCTATGCAGAAGGCTTTCCTTCAGGACTGAAGACAACAATCCATTCTATGTTGAAATGAACCTGGAGCAGACAGAATTCATACACCTTGAGCCCGTCAGCGACGAAGCTGCCATGGACATACAGGAACGGGTTAATGAGGCTGTGGAAGGCAGTGCACGCTCTAAAGACTCCAGTGAAGCCCAGAAAGAGGCAGTAGATATAGATGCCCTCATGGCAGAATTCAGCTAAGCCCTCGTAAGGACTGCGGTAAGATTAATACCAGCGCCAGATGGGACCCTCCCCAGCAGCACCTGTTTGTTCACCGGGTGCACTTTCCGCTGTTTGGCCGCCGATAGAGCCTGTTCCGGATTCTTCAGGCTCTGACCCCTGTCTTTTTTCCAGGCCTTGGGGCTCGATTTGGAGTCCTGTATCCTGGTTTTTTGCCGTTATTGATTCCAAGGCGTTTTCCTGATTATTAAAGGTTTGAGCACGGCCTGAAGACTCCGCACCTTCCGGCCTGGCCTGAAGTTCTCCTTGCTCCAGGCCTTGGCCAGTGTCGCCTTGCTCATCAGGAGACAACAAGCCGGCAGCTTCTTCCTGGCCGCCCTCTTCCCTGTTCCTCGGCTCGAAATAGACGTGTTCCTGGCGCAGCTGTCCTTGGTTCCCCAGCTCTTGCGGCTGCTTCTTGGAAACACCCTGAATCATGCTGTCAACACCTTCCTGCAGCACTGCCCTGGCATTGGTGCCGGAATTTGGGGCTGCCGCTTCACCTCCACCTGCAGCCCTTTTCCCCCGGTTTGAGAGGCCCTGAATCATGCTGTCCATGCCCTGCTGAAGTTCGCTGGTATCCCGAAGGCTTGCCTGGAGATTTTCTTCTGCAGCGTTCTTTTCTGGAATTGAGGCCTTCTCTTCTTCACTGCTCCAGGGCCAAAGCCAGGAAAACCAGCCTTTTTCTTTTATTTCCGCAGGTTTTTGAACATACATCTTTTCTGCCTTGGCCATGGCCTGGTCCAGGGGGACGGGTTCAGGTATGTTGAACTTTATTTCAGGAGGAGGCGGATAGGGAAGCTTATCTTCTGGTACGACTCGTGCCTTCCGCTCTTTTTCTGACTCCTGACTCTTGATCTTTTCCCTTTCTTCTTCCCAGGATTCCTTTGACTTATCACTTCCTCCAAAGGGCCAAAGCCAGGAAAACCACGATTTTTTCTCTTCTTCCCTTTCAACCGTGGCGGGTGCTCCAGACTCTCCAGAGGCTAAGCCTTCAGGGGAACCTGAGGGGGAGTTATCGGATTGGGCAGCCGTTTCTTCCTCAGGCGGCTCATCCGAGTCCTTGTCATAGACGTCGGGCAGTGGGAACCAGTCTGTTTCATCCCTTTTCTTCTCCTGGGCCTGAAGCTGTTCTGTCCTTTTTCTTTCCTCTGCTGATTTCTGCCTTTCAAGCTCCTTTTCCCGTTCCTCGTCCTGGACAAGCTGTTCCCTGACCAGCTTGTCCGGATGAAGCCTTGCCATCTGAAACTCATCAGAAATTTCCCCAGGCTGGGCATTTTCAGATGCCTGGGATTCTTCCGGAGCGTTTAATATGTCCTCGGCATGCTTTATGGTCTCGGCAAGCTTTACAGAAAGGAGACTGGTATCCTGGGCAAGGACATCCAGGTTTACTGCCTTTAAATTCCATGACTTGAGGGTTTCACTGCTGCTAGGGTCCTTAAGGACAATCTGGGCATCAAAGGTCCTGTCGGTCTTTGAAACCGTTCCTGTTACAAGAAAATCCGCCAGACTTTCCGCCTCGGCCCCCTGCTGGGTATTCTGAACAATAAAGGTGTCTATCCCTTCTGAGGAAAGCCTGGTTTCCAGCATACGGGTAACCGCCGGGCCGACGTAACCGTAATTCCCGTCAGGGGATTTAATCTGTTCTATTGCCACCAGAGGCCTTTTAACATCAGCACGAGCCGGTTCTGTCCTGATGGTCAGGCCGCAAAGGACAAGTAGGACGAATATAAAAAAGAAACGACAATCTATTTTCATATGCATAACTTAAGATTTTATGCTGCCTTCTTGGCAGATTTCATGAGTTTTAGTTTCTTCATCTTTTCTATCAAGGTTGTTCGGTTCATCTGGAGCAGTTTTGCTGCCCGGTTTTTGATCCCTCCTGTTTTTTCAAGTGCCTGGAGGATAAGCCTTTTTTCCAGCTCCTCCACCGCCTTGCTGAGACTCATGCCTTCTTCCGGCATTTCAAAAACCCCGCCTGATACTGCGGAAATGAAGGATCCGGCAGCATTCTTCAAAATCTGCTCAGGAAGGTCCTCCCTGGAAATGACCGTGCCGTTTGTCAGGATCACAAGCCGCTCCATGATGTTTTCAAGTTCCCTCACGTTGCCGGGCCATTCGTAATAGGTAAGGATCTCCATGGCCTCGTCTGTGATCCCTTCAACACACTGCCTTTTGCCTTTGCAGAATTTTTTCAGAAAGTGCTTTACGAGCAGGGGAATGTCACTCCTTCTTTCCCTGAGGGCAGGAACATGTATGGGAATGACATTCAATCTGTAATACAGGTCTTCCCTGAATTTTCCATCCCTGACGGCAGCTTCGAGATCCATGTTTGTGGCAGCCACGATGCGGATATCCACTGATATGGTGTTGACGCCGCCTACTCGTTCAAATTTCCTTTCCTGCAGGACCCTTAGAAGTTTCACCTGCAGGGACGGGCTCATTTCCCCTATTTCGTCCAGGAATATGGTCCCCTTATTTGCAAGTTCAAAGCGGCCTATCCTGGTCTTTATGGCATGGGTAAAGGCGCCCTTCTCGTGGCCGAAAAGCTCGCTTTCAAGGAGCTCCTCGGGGATGGCTGCACAGTTTACAGGGATGAAGGGACGATCCCTCCTGTCGCTGGCATAATGGATGGCGTGGGCAATCAGCTCCTTGCCCGTGCCGCTTTCTCCTGTAATGAGGATGGTACTTTCGGTGTCAGCAACCTTTTCAATAAGCCCGAAGACCTCTTGCATGGGCTTGCTGTTTCCTACTATGTTTTCAAATCCGTACCTGTCCTTGAGCTCCCTTCTCAGGGATACATTCTCCCGTCTTATTTCCCTGATCTCCAGGGCCTTATCAATCAGGATCAAGACTTCATCAGGCTTTATTGGCTTGCAGAGATAGTCATAGGCGCCGAGCTTGAGTGCTTCCACTGCCCCCTGCACAGAGCCGAACCCAGTAATGATAATGCATATTGTCTCCGGGGATACCTCGGTGAGGTATTTCAAAAGGTCCATGCCGGTTTTCCTGGGCATGGCAAGATCAGTCAGGACTATGTCAAAAAAACGGTTATCCAGGATCTCCATGGCTTCCTGGCCGTCGCTGGCAGTTTCCACTGAAAAGCCCTTGGTTTTCAAGACTTCAGCCATGGAAATTCTGATTTCAGGGGAGTCATCAACGACAAGGACGCATTCGTTTCTCATCCTCTATTTTCTCCAGTTATTCTCTAGAAAATCAAATTTATCTATAAAATGACGTTAATAAGGCACTTTTATTATGTCAAACAATTTGTGCCATTTTTTTGACGTTATTAAACAGATCTTCGGGTATGTTTTTGGCAGAATCAACCATTAAATTTCCGTCCAGCCGGCGCCCCATTCTTTCTTCAATAAAATCTGAAAGGGCATGCCTGTTTCCATCCTGCCACCATGATCTCAAAAGGGATACTGCATGGGGATTGGAGAACCACCTGTGGCCCCACGATCTTTCCAGAAAATCCTTCAATATAAAGGCCCCCAGGAATGCCTCAAAATAATCAACGGAATAAAAATCAGGCATGAGATCAAAAAGATATGTTTCCGGGTCGTAAAAGAAGCCCGTATATTTCTTCATGGACTCTGCATAAAGGGCCTGGCCATGGGAGACCCTTTCCATGCGGAAATTTTCATGCTCGATAAAGGTCTTGGAAGCATATCTCCTGCTGAGGGTGAGAAATTTCAATGTCTGAACAGCTTCAAGAACCTCGGCAGTTTCATCTTCGATCTTCAAAACATCCCGGAGAAACTTCCTGGACATGGAAAGCAGCTGAAACAGGAATGCAAAGCACTCGGAAAGTGCAGCCGACTGGAAATAGTCCTTCTCCTCGGGATCAAGGTCCGGGTTGTTGCATGAAAAAAAGACGGCATGTCCGAACTCATGAAAAAGCGCCTCCAGATCCTGCCACCCGTAGATTGGACCGGTAAGCACGTGGATCTCCCCTGGTATCTCCACTGGAATGCAGTAGGCTTGCCTGCCCTTTTCTCCGGAAACATGAAAGTTTATCTTGCCGCCTTCAGGAAACATTCCTTTGAAAAACTCAAGGAAGATGCGGGTTCCCCTGGTGCCCTTCATCTCCATGGGAAAAAGATGGTCCAAATATCTCATTCCAAGGAGATATATTGCGTCAAACCGGTTGGCATCTGCCGTCCCAATGGAATAATTCATGCTTTTCAGCCATCTTTCCATGGCTGGAAAGTAGGTTTCCCGGGATAACTCCAGGAAATCCAGGGCAGGTCCCGGATACTCCAAGAAACTGCCTCTTCGTTTTTTGCGGCAGAAGCTTAAATAGTCGGGATAACCAAGCTCGTTTTCCACACACTCAAGAAGGGCCTTCCATGTGGCATGACTAAAAGGGGCGAGGAAACGGCAGAGGCTTCTTGCCTCTTTTCTGAGTTTATCCCTGTCTTCCTTGGAGGCAGTTTCCTGACACCATGAGATAATTTGAGAAAAAGGTATGTCCTGGCCGTTTACCTGTGCCTTTGCACCCTTTATCCAGGTGTCCAGGACAGACTGCACAGGTTCAACCCTCTGCCGAATAAAAATATCCTCTGCCTGGAAAAGGGTATTGGGAAGGTCTACGCAATTCTTGAGGGCTTGAATATCGCTCAAGTCAATCAGGAGAGGGCCTCCCGAATCCTGGCCGGGATCACTGCCGGTATTTAAGGCTAAATCCTTTCTCCTTAAAAACAAGGTCGCCTCATAGACCTTCATAGAAATATCTTCCAGTGAGCACATAGAGCAAGGGCATCTTGTCAGTTTAAAATAGAGAAAAGGCGTCGGAACAAGAGGTCACTCCGTCGCTTGGGGCGGGCACAAAACAACTATCCTGTTGTCAGAAAATTCAATGTGAAATCCCATGATTTCGGCACATATGGATGCAAGCAGAAGTGAAAAATGTCCAGGCGGTATCTTCTCAAAGGGAGAAAAATCATCCATTTCCTTTTCCGAGAACCTTTTTATAAGCATCTCGATTTCCTGAACCGGGAATGAGGGACCATTGTGCAAAAAAACCATTTGGTGTCTCACCTGGCTCTCCTCTCCTGGAAGAAGACTGATCTCCATCCTGGGCTGCGATTGGGTCCTGACTTGTTCCAGGCACCCAAATATTATCCCATCTATGGTGTCTCTCAAAACGTCTTCCCGGATGACTACCACAGGAGAAATTTTTGGAAGATTCATTGAAAGCTCCATCTTGTGCTTGAAAAAAAGATCAGAGCGCCAGAATTCAACTTGTTCCTCCAGGAGCTGGGCAAGCATCACCGGCGATTTTTGGCTGTCTTCATCTGTTTCATTCACCCGGGCGGCTATGACAGCTATCATGCTGTTTATGCGCTGTGCGACTTCCTCAACCTGGGACAGCCGTTCAAAACATTTATCCATAATTGGCAGAAGCTCGACCTGGACGTCCTTTTTCTCTAGTCCTGCACCTTCAGCTTCCAATGTGTTTCTTCTCAGCTTGGAAAGATCCATGCGCAGCAATTCAAGCTGCATTGATAAGACCTGAAGCGGACTGTTTATGTTATGGATTATGCCTCTTGTGTTTTTACCGATTAGGCTGTCTCTGAAGCACTTGAAAAGCAGGGGCAGCTTTCCCGTGTTTTCATCCATTACCCGTTCCCCCTCCATAGAGTCTGTGTAGGATACCCAATAATGCCTGTTTAGAAAAAGGAAAAACCGTGTTTATTTTACGCCATTTTTATTTTAAATTAAATGTAAAATAGGGGGAAAAGGTGGAAAAATAGAAATTTTTTGTATTTTTTGAAGTCTTAAGAAGAGATGCCTGCACCCGAAAGCGGCAAACCCCGCCCTGGTCTATTCATTACCCATTTCGAATTTGGTTTTACTGATACCGCTTTGCCTTATAATGGACATGAGCGTTTTGTTATCTCCTCAGGAGACGCCGTTTCAAAAAAGAGTTCAACGGCTTCTGACAAATTCCCCTTTGCCTCTTCAACAGTCCTTCCCTGGGATGCAATATCCAGTTCAGGGCAAAGGGCAACATACATGTCATCCTCTTTGTTAAGTATTGCAGTGAGATATTTTTTCATGGCTTACACCTTTTCACAATGCTGGCAATATTACATCATTATTACAGCAAATACTGGCATATTGCCAGCACGAACAGGCCGGAACGCCTTTACCAAGGGACGGTTCGGGGGGCGAAAATGGATACGTATAACTGCCCCTTCCCCATGTAAACATCTAATCCGCTATTGATGTACTACAGGCCGAAGCTCGTAGATCCGCGCATATTTCGCTGCTGACTTCAAATCACCCTGGCGAATGGCATCCCGCACATCATCCAGTTTATAGGCATCTTCAACACTAAGATAAGGCGACCAACCAGTATCGTCCTCTAGAAGCTCAACTTCTACCTCCGCCACATAGCGGCCTTCATGGATATACTTGATTTTCTTTCGATGTGTCATATTACCGCCTCCTCATGAATGACTCATCCCATCGTTCTGGATCAGGCCGATACGCGGTAATTAGAACCGCTGGCTTATCATGCCCCTTGGGAATACCCCATACAACGTGAATCGGTAAACCCATCTTATCCTTTTGCAACATCAATACACAATAACCTGTTGAGAAAGCCATTTAAGGTTATGCGAGCCTGCTCCGGAAAATCCTCAGGACCCAGCTGGTGCAGGTTTTCAATCAGTGACTCCATATCGTCGAAAACCTTCTGGATCCTGCTGAGTCCATCAAGCATCATTTCGTTATCTTTGCAGTGCTTCATGAGCAGTTTACTCCAGATACCATTCGTTATCCCGCGCCGCTATCAACTATACCTGAATGGCCGACTTCACGTGGCATCAACGGCCGAGATCCCGTGGAATATGCACCCATCCTTCAGTTTGCAGGGCGGCTTTTGGACTTGATCTGCAACAGGCCACGCGTTAGAATAGTTTAAAAGTTTAATTGTTTAAGGAGTATGCTATGGCAGCGATAATGAAAATAAGCCCCCAAGGGCAAATCCGCATCCCTAAGAAGATTATGGCCATGCTTGGGATTGAAAAGGGAGACTACGTGGAAGTGGATGTTGAGGAAAGAAACATCGTGCTAAAACCAA
>JALVJO010000013.1 GCA_027028245.1 Deltaproteobacteria bacterium | reverse complement strand
AGGCCGTGAGCCCCATTTCCTCAAGAAGCCGCCTGACACCGTCTTCCTGTTCCTTGCGGGTGAGTCTGCGGTTTTCAAATACGATCCTTATGTTGTCAGAGACAGTGAGCTTTCTGAAGACCGAGGGTTCCTGGGGCAGATAGGTTATTCCAAGTCTTGCCCTCTTGTGCATGGGAAGATCCGTTATATCCCGGCCGTCAAGGAGGACCCTTCCGTCATCCGGCCTTATAAGCCCTGCTATCATGTAAAATGTGGTGGTCTTGCCTGCACCATTCGGCCCCAACAGCCCTACTATTGAGCCGTTTTCAAGCTCGAGATCCACGCCGTCCACGACCCTTTTCTTCTTGTAAATCTTTACCAGGCCCCTGGCCTCGAGGATGCTTTGTTCTCTGACAGGTTTCATCAATCCGAGTAGACCACTGCCTCGACCCTGTCCTTGCCTGAACTTTCCACCACACTTCTGTTTTCATTTACGAAGAGCGTCACCTTGTCACCCTTTATGGTATTTTTTCCATCCCAGATCCGGGCATCCTTTATAAGCACTATCTTTTCCTGGGGCTTATAATAAACGGCCTCCCGGGCTGTGGCCCGGCGTTTGCCCTGCACAATCCTGAGGTGCCCCCTGGCGACGATCTTCTTGAGCCTTCTCTTTTCCTTTGTGTCCCGGCCGGCGGGCACGCTCTTCTTGCCTGCTGCCTTCTTGGCATAAAAGACCTCAAGGATATCCGAATAGATGGTCAGATTGCCCTTCTTGGCCACCACGTTCCCGGAAAAGATGACCGTCCCCTTCTGATCCTTGACCTCCATCTTGTCACTGGTGATATGGATGGCCTCGGACTGTTTCTTTCCGGTCTTCTTATCGGCCGAAAACGACGACAACGGAAAGATCAGGATGGAAAACATGCCAAAAGCAGATAACAACGCCAAAAGGGTGATAAATTTCCGCATATTCTGTCCTTCTCCTGTTTAGTTCATCCCGGTTTTTCCCCCGGAAATTACAGCCTTTGGAGAGGCAAGGGTAAGCCTACTCTGGTTTACATAGTATATCATGTATCTACCCTTGAGTCTGCTCCCGCTGCCGTCAACCATTTCCACGCTGCACGGGGCCTTGATGGTCATGGTGGCAGGATCATAGATGAGCTTTTCTGAATAAAGGATATAATCCTTGAATCCGTCCACCACCACCTGGCCGGATACCTGGAGTGTGCCGCGGTCAAAATCGTAACGGCCCTGCCTGGCTGAAATCCGTACGGAATCAGCCGTATGAGGCATGAATACGATCTTCACACCTTCAAATCGGCACTCCCTCTTTTTTTCGTAAAATCGCGCAGTATCGGCCCTAACAACCCACTGTGAAGCCTTTTTCCTGGAGTCTCTGCGGTATTTTACGCCGTAAAGCACCAGATCGGCCTTAAGCTTCCTGAAATCAGGAGACCTGAAAAATTGCCTGTCAGTATCCTCCTGCCAGAAGGTGAAGAGCGTTACAGCCATAACAACTATCAGGGCTGACCATAAAAGATGCTTTTTACCCACGAAGCGTGAAAAAATCAGATTGAAGAACCGAGAAATTTGTCAAAACACCGGGCCCAGTGCTTTTTGGCCCTGAGAATGAGCTCGCAGACTTCCCTGACTGCCCCGGCTCCACCAGGCTTAGTAGTAACATAGTCCACGTAATCAGACATATTGGAGGCTGCATTCTGCACAGTAACAGAAAGACCCGCTGACTTCAAAACAGGCAGATCCACAAGATCATCTCCCACTGCAGCAGCCTTGTCTGCACTGATGCCGAGTTCCTGGAGAATCTGCTTAAAACAGGCTGATTTGTCAGAAACATCCTGATAGAGAAGCTCCACGCCCAGTTCCCTTGCACGCCTTTCCAGGGCAGGGCTTTTTCTGGCACTGATGATGGCTACCTTTACTCCGCATTCTGCCAGGAGTTTTATGCCAAGACCGTCATGGACATGAAAAGACATTATCTGTTGGCCGTCATGGGTATATGTGATGCGTCCGTCGGTAAGTACGCCATCCACGTCAAGCACCAGGAGTTCCACACCGGATGCCTTTGACATCAGGAGATCCCTGTGCAGATGCCCTGTCATACTATCCTTGAAATCCCGGCAAGCTGTTCCAGCAGGCCGTCTACCTGGTGAAGAGGCAGGCTGTTCGGACCGTCACACCTGGCGTTTTCTGGATCGGGATAGACCTCCATGAATACCCCGTCGGCCCCGGCAGCCACAGCAGCCCTGGCAAGAGGAGGTATAAACTGCCTTTGGCCGGAGGAGCATCCTTCCCCGGCCCCGGGCAGCTGCACGCTGTGGGTTGCATCAAAGACCACAGGGAAGCCGAGATCCCTCATGACAGGAATGGACCGCATGTCGACCACAAGATTATTGTATCCGAAACTAGCCCCCCTTTCTGTGAGAAGCAGCCTGTCATTGCCTGTTGATAAGACCTTTTTTACAACATGGACCATGTCCCATGGCGCCAGAAACTGCCCTTTTTTAATATTTACTGCCTTTCCAGTCCTGCCTGCTTCCACCAAAAGATCTGTCTGCCTGCAGAGAAAGGCGGGAATCTGGATGCAGTCCAGTACCTGGGCGGCCTCTTCAGCCTGGGAAGGTTCATGTATGTCGGAAATAACCGGACAGCCTAGCTCCTTTTTTACTGACGCCAGGATCTCAAGGCCGCGTTTCAAGCCAGGCCCCCTGAAAGAATTAACCGATGTCCTGTTGGCCTTGTCGAATGATGCCTTGAAAATATAGGAAAATCCGTGTCTCAGGGCAGCTTCAAGCATGAACCTTCCGATCTTGAGCGCAATTTCAAGGTCTTCCAGCACGCAGGGCCCGGCAATAAGAAGGGGCGGACAGCCCTCACCCACTTGAAAATCGCCTATTTCTACCCTTTTCATAAAAAAGACTGTCCCCCGCCTCAGGAAGAGCTTCCGTAGCGTCTTTTAAGTCCAGCCCTTATAAAGGAGACAAACAGGGGATGGGGCGACAAAGGCTTTGACCTGAACTCAGGATGGAACTGGCAGCCTAAAAACCAGGGATGTTCCTTAAGCTCAACTATCTCCACCAGTTCTCCGTTGGGGCTCAGGCCGGAGAGCACAAGCCCGGAGTCCTGGAGCACCTGGCGGTATGAATTGTTGAACTCGTAGCGGTGCCTGTGCCTTTCAGATATCTCTTCTGTCCCGTAGGCCTCAAAGGCCCTGGTGCCTTCCACCAGCCTGCAGGGATAGGCCCCGAGCCTCATTGTGCCCCCCTTCTGACTATGCTCATCCCTTTTCTGGATAGTATCTGTTCGGTAATCGTACCATTCCTTCATGAGATAAATCACGGGATCAGGTGTATTTGGTGTAAATTCCGTGCTGTCTGCCATGGAGAGCCCTGCCTTGTTCCTGGCAAACTCTATAACCGCAAGCTGCATACCAAGGCATATTCCGAAAAAGGGCAGGCCCTCTTTCCTGGCATAATTGATTGCCTCGAGCTTTCCAGGGATACCCCGACTGCCGAATCCGCCTGGGACAATGAGGCCGTCCACCTCCTTGAGCCTGGCAGCAAGTTCCTCTCCGCGAACCTCGTCTGAATTGATGAAATCTATCTCAACTGCGGCATTGTTGGCCACCCCGCCGTGAAACAGGGCCTCATTCAGGCTTTTATAGGATTCCTTCAGATTTACATACTTGCCGACCATTGCGATCTTTACAGCATACTGGGGCTGCTCGATCCTTGCCATGAGATCTTCCCAGGCATTGAGGACCGGGGCCCTGGTCCACATGTTGAGACATTCCACAATGCGCTCGTCAAGACCCTCCTTGTGAAACCTGAGCGGGACTTCGTAGATGCACTTGACATCCCTGGCTGTAATGACCCTGTCTTCCTTGACATCGCAAAAGAGGGCGATCTTTGACTTTATTTCAGGGGAAAGCTCCATCTCGGTCCTGCACAGAAGTATCTCAGGATGTATGCCGATGGATCGAAGTTCCTTGACGCTGTGCTGAGTGGGCTTTGTCTTGAGTTCGCCGGCGGCCTTTATGTAGGGGACATAGGTAACATGGATGTAGAGGGTATTTTCCTTGCCAAGATCTCCCCTGAGCTGCCTTATGGCCTCTATGAAGGGCAGGCCCTCTATATCTCCAATGGTGCCTCCTATTTCAACTATGGCTATATCTGCTTCGCCATTGAGCTGCATGATGGCCTGCTTTATCTCGTCGGTGACATGCGGAATGACCTGCACAGTACCGCCGAGATAATCCCCTGCCCTCTCCTTGGAGATCACGCTGTAATATATGCGGCCAGAGGTATAATTGTGCCTCTGGCCGAATTTTACGCTGGTATACCTTTCATAATGGCCTAGATCCAGGTCTGTCTCCGCCCCGTCATCGGTAACAAATACCTCTCCGTGCTGGAAAGGATTCATGGTTCCGGGATCGACGTTTATGTATGGATCAAGCTTTTGAATGGTGACAGACAGGCCCCTGGCCTCCAGTAATGCCCCTATGGATGCCGCGGCCAGACCCTTTCCCAGGGAAGAAAGAACGCCTCCTGTCACAAATATGAATTTTGTATTCATGGCTGCCCTTCTGGAGTGTTGATACCTAGATCCTTTTAGTCGTAGAAAAACATTGGCTCTACCAGGGTTATCCCGCCCTGACTGAGCACATCCAAGGCCTTTTCCACCATCTCTGAAGGCACCTTGAAGATGAGGACAGCCTTTTTACCCCCGCCTACAAAGGCATAAGTATAGTCCACGTTTATATCGTTTTCAGTAAGGATTCTCACCACGTTGTAGAACCCGCCGGGCTCATCCGGCACCTCCACCGCAAACACGTCTTGTTCCTTGAGGGTGAAGCCAGAAGAAGAAAGGACGCTTCTGGCCTTTTCAGGATTGTTGACAACAAGACGCAGAATGCCGAATTCTGCCGACTCGGCAAGGGCAAGTGCCCGGATATTAATGGATGCATCCTTGAGGGCCTCGGTGACCTCAAGGAGCCTTCCTTTCCTGTTTTCCAGAAATATGGACAGCTGCTTGATTCCGTATTTTCTAATCATGATTTCAACCCCTCTGCCTCTCTTTTATCTATTATCCTTTTGGCCTTGCCCATGCTCCTTTCAAGGGTCTTGGGCTCAACCAGCTTCACCCTGACATTGATGTAGAGATCATTCAGCATCTCCTGCTGAAGCCTTGTCTTGAGAGTTTCAAGGGCACCGATTCCGTCTGCAAAGGTCCTGTCGTCAACCTCTACCCAGACCTCGAGCTTGTCCAGAACTCCCTTCTTGTCCAGCACTATTACATAATTGGGCGTAATGCCCTCCAGTTTGGTAAGCACGTGCTCTACCTGGGATGGAAATACGTTGACGCCGTTTACAATGAGCATGTCGTCGGCCCTTCCCTTGACGGATTCCATTACGGTGATGGTCCGTCCACACTCGCACGGCTCGCGGTGCAGGACGGTTATGTCTTTTGTCCTGTACCGGATGATGGGAAGTGCCTGTTTGGTCACAGTAGTAAATACCAGCTCGCCCTCCTGTCCGTCCGGTAGTACCTCTCCGGTTTCAGTGTCTATTACCTCCGGGATGAAGTGATCCTCGAAGACATGAAGATTGCCGTAAGGACAGCCCGAGGCCACCCCGGGACCTATGATCTCAGAAAGTCCGTATGCCTCAATATATACCAGGCCCCAGGCATCCCTCAGGGCGCTTCTGAGTCCTTCGCTGGCCGGCTCGGCACCAAAAAAACCTGCCCTTATCTTGAAATCCTTCTTGAGGTCATAACCCTCGTCCTTGGCAACCTCTGCAAGATGGAGTGCAAAGGAAGGGGTCGAGCACAAGACCGTGGCGCCGAAATCCTTCATGAGAAGCAGCTGTCTTTTGGTAAAGCCTCCGCTGGAGGGCACCACTGCCGCCCCTACTTCCTCGGCCCCGTAATGAAACCCCAAACCGCCGGTAAAAAGACCATAGCCGTAAGCATTATGGACCACGTCTCCAGGCCCCACATTCATCATGGACATGGTGCGGGCCATGACCTCTTTCCAGACCCCCATGTCGTGCCTGGTGTAGCCAACCACTGTCGGCTTGCCCGTGGTACCTGATGATGAGTGAATCCTGACCACCTGATCCATGGGCACGGTGAAAAGACCGAAAGGATAATGATCCCTGAGGTCCTGCTTGGTAGTGAAGGGAAGATTCTTGAGATCATTCACTGAATTTATATGGGCCGGCTTGATGCCAAGTTCGTCGAACTTCTTTTTATAAAAGGGCACCAGGTGATAGACCCTTTCAACCGTATCCCTTAAACGCTTTGCCTGTAGTTTTTCAAGCTCCTCCCTGGGAGCTCCTTCTATAGGATTCCACATGGTTTCCCGCTCCTCTCTGCAATTTCAGAAATGAAATCTTTGAATTTCCAGATAGACCTTTAACACAAGAAAAAATTTGTTCAAGCCTGCGGGACAAACATGGAGTCTAAAAAGGCCCTGAAGCAGTAACTATCACTTTTCTATGCCGATTCTGGCCTTAATGCCCTGTGAAAAATAGTGCTTTACAAGCCTGCACTCACTTACAAGATCCGCTGCATTCTTGATCTCTTCGGGTGCATTTCTGCCGGTGAGTACCAGTTCCACCCCAGGAGGCCTTTTGGTGATGAAACAAAGCATGTCTTCCAGGGACAAAAGCCCAAGATGCAGTGCAACGTTGGCCTCATCCAGAACGACCAAGTCATATCTGCCCGATGACATATATTTTTCAATATCCTTCAAGCCCTGCCGTGCCCTTTGAAAATCCGCGCTTTTCGGCCTGCCCCTTACGAACTTACCAGACCCGAACTGAAATATCTTGATCTGATCGCCGAATCGCCGCAGGGCATTGATCTCGCTGAAGTCTCCCTTTTTGAGGAACTGGGCAAAAAGGACCTTCATGCCCGCACCCATGGCCCTTACGGCAAGGCCTATGGCCGCAGTGGTCTTGCCCTTCCCGTCACCGGTATATACCTGGAGATAGCCCTTTTTCATGATCTCCTTTCTGGCGCCTCAAACAAGGGATAAAGACCGGCAACAGAAAATTCTGCCGGCCACTCTTTCAATCTTCCTTTAATTTCTCCTGCCCTTTTGAATCTTTCCTGCTGAATATTGAAAAAGGGGCCTTTATGACATTGAACAGGACCTTATGAAATACGTCTGCCACTGCCTTGGCCGGCATGGTGTTTACTTCGGGATTCTCCCAGGGGCCTGAAACCTTGACAGGTATGGTAATCAAGGATCGATGCTTGCCGCCTATTATTGCCCCTATGATGGGTACTGAGGTAATGATCTTGTCAACTGTCTTAAGAGGAGCAACAAAGACGATGAGATCAAGCCTTCCGTCTCGCATATCGACATTTCCAGTGCCGTAAAGATTCAGTCCCCTGCCCTTAATGACAGCATGCTCCAGCCCTATAACTCCCTTTTTTATACGGGACTTTACAATAATCTCGTCATAGGGGAAACCTCCCTCAGTCAGACCTATCCCTGGCTGGTCAGAAAACAGATCAACAAGGTTTACCACTCCCAGTATCCTTGAAATCAGTCCGAATTTACTGATGTTGCCGTCCCTGGCATGAAGGGACAGGCTGCCCACTGCCTCGGAAATTCCATCCGAACTGGTCACTTCCATTTTGGCAGAAAATGGGCCGGAAAGCACCTTTTGTCTGAAACCGACGCAGGGCAGAAACTCTTCAAAGGGAACCTCCATTTCCTTTCCAGTACCAACGGTCAGGGCCCTTTGCTGCTCTCCGTTCTCATCGATCTTGACCGAGCCCCTCAAAAAAAGGCCGCAAAAGTTCTGTGCAAAAATCCTGACCTCCCGGAACTCGCCTACTTCAAACTTGCCGAATCCATTAACTCCCTTTACCTCCACTATCCTGGGCTTCTTGGAGACACCCTTCATCTTGAGCCTGGTACTTAGGTCCAGCTTGATCGTGTCAAAATCAAAAGAAATTTCTCCGCCCATGTCGATATTCCAGTCTGACAAAAAGGTGCTTGACGGGGAGGTATTCTCTGGCGGACTGCTGTCAACTTTGATCTGACTGCCTTCTTGTTCTTCCGGCCCCAGGAAAAACCGAAGGCTCCTGTCTGAAAGCCGTTCTCCGTAAAGATCCAGATAGGCTGCAATCTTGTGTTTCAAAAAGGAGATATCCCCTGAGACGGTTATAAGGTCCTGGAAAATCCTAAAATCCGTCTGGAGCAGAACCTTTCCGTCAGTGCCTTCCGGTGCATTTATGACAAGGCTTCCCAGGAAAATAGGTTTTTCAACACCCCATGACCAGATGAGACCTGAAGAATGCAGATGCCCCCGGCACCAACGGAAACCATTGGGGTCCAGGGCAGAATAGTCCAGGGAAAAATTACCGGACAGACTCCCGGCAAGAAGATTGTTTTTCCTAAAACACTTGTCCAGGAGGCTCTTGTTGACCGTTCCCTTCCAAGCCAGGGAAAACCTCTTGTCCCTGCCCTGATCCAGCAGCATGCTGAAGCTGCCCTCATGCCTTCCTGCAGCGACACTAATCTTTTTTATATTCAGCATGTTATCTGCTGTTTCTATGTCTATGTCTGCCTTTGATTTAAATTTTTTCCACACGAGAGAGCCTGAGACATGCTGATGGTCCTGGCCAAGAAGTTCTACCTGGAAGTTCTTGAGGTACACGGGCAGTCTGGGAAAATATTTCGAAGGCACCCAGCCATTGGTTGCAACCCACGAACCAATCTTTTGGTTTGCTGACCCGCTGAACTTCAGCTTTCCTTGCCAGTGCTGAAACCTGACATGTTTCAAATTCAGTGCGCTGTAAAACTCTGAACCGGCCAGGGTGCCGCGGCATCTTCTCCCTGCTAAGGAACCTTCATCCAGTGAAAAATGCCCGCTTTTAAGCCTGAGCGGGCCGGGAAGAAGATTGGCCTCGACTTCGACATTCTCAGGCTTAAAGGAAAGGGAATAACGGGCATCTTTTATCTCATCCAGGGAAAATCCCGCCTTTAATTCTTTCACTTCCAGGATGCCGGATGCGCGAAGCTGGAACTTATCTCTAATCCTCTCCAGGGCCGGGCACTTAGCTGCTTCTTTCAAAAGAGAAGAGGCGTCCAGGATACCGGCAAAGTTTTCTATCATCACCTTGTCCCTGCCCTTCCAAGAAAACTCTCCTGTCAGCTGGTCAACCTTGTGTTTCCCGGCCCTGCCGGTAAGGTCTTTCCATTTAAGGGTATCATATGCATAGCTGATTTTGCCGCCTTCTATCCTGACAGGCCAGCTGAACTCCTGGTAAAAGAGCTGGCCTTGAACGGATGTCACGTCCACGAAGGTATCGAAATCATGCTCGTCATCTCCGAGCATGAGTCTTCCCCTGGCCCGACCCCTTATTTGATTAATCTTTTCAAGCTGATCATTAAGGGCCTTTTTATTTACAAATTTACCCAAGGCCCATTTCACATCCTTGAGATCCGCATCGAGATCAATGTCAAGCTCAAGCTCGTGATTGCCGTCAGCCACTCCATAGACAAAAAGCCCATTTGAACCAAAGGAGTTCCTGAGCTTGACGCTGGCGTTCTCCAGGCGAAGCAACGCGTTTTCTATCTCCATGGAACCGCTGACAGAATCTATAAAAAGATGCTTGTCCGGCACATAAACAGGCACCGCCTCCAGGTCCCCCTTTATCAGCATGCAGTGAAGAGATTCCAGATGCCTCGGATCATCGTCAAAGCGGAAGGACAGTCTCCTGGCCCGGCCTCCTCTTACGATGTTGCAGACATCTCGTACCAGCTCTTCGCCCTTGAAAAGAGACAGGACGCTTTTGCGCACCTGCTGCAGGTCGATATCGCGACCCTTGAGGTCAACAAACAAGTGCTGATGCCCTTCCGGCTTATTCAACCTGATTTTACCAGTCAGCTTGATCTCGGGCTGAACAAATTCCAGCTGCTTAATATCCAGGGACAGGTCATCTGCCCTGTAGTTGAAAAGCAGCCTGAGACTTCCACATGAAAACAGGCTGCCGGGTTTGGCAGTCTTTGTAATGAGGCATTTTGATGCGGCTTCCAGGCTGCCCTTGAGGTATTCAAGAGCCTTGCCCCTGGCACTTATTCCAAGATCCAGGAAGCCTTCGGCAGGAAACTGGACATGGGTAGTAATATTTTTGTAATAGAGCCTTGCTATATCAAGGTGATGCACCTGGGATTTCAGGTTAAATTCAAGACTTGTGAGGTTGTATGCGAAATTCACAGACACCTGCTGAGCAAATCCCGTTTTTCCGCTGACCCTGCCCTTGAGCTCGTCACCGTCTATTTCCAGTATGCCGTAAATTCCAGTGAGATGAGGCTTTTTATTCTTCAGGGGAAGAGCCTTGAACTTGAGCCCGGCAGACACCCTGAACCTGCCATTTGTCACCTTTATCCAGTTAATAGGTGGCCTGGTCTCCTTTTTCTTGCTGGGTATAGACAAGAGCAGGAAATCAGGGTCTGCCAATGCGATTCCGTCAATCCTGAACCTGCCTGCCAGCATGTCTGTCCAAGACGGATAGGCTTCCAGGACAGAAGCATTCAAACAAAATTCCCTTCCGGATGCGTGAAATTCTTCAAAGCTTATATGAGGCAGGGGATACCAGACCCAGGTTGCTGATTTCAGCGTAACATTTGCGTCCAGGGCAGCAGAGGTCTGCTTGTTAAGCTCCTTCCTTATTTCTGGCCGGGAGAGCAGCCAGTTGGGCACAAAAAAAAGGACCCAGATGCAAGCAAGCAGAATGACAAGAAATCTTGAACCCATGAAATTCGTCCCTGCCTAAAAAGGCCGTGCCATGGCTGCATGGATGCAGCGTCTCAACTCCCGGCAGTCAGTATGGTGCCAGTCTTGAAGAAGCCTTTCCAGGCCTTTCAGGGCAGGTTTCATAAATGATCTGAAAAAATACCTTTTTTTTACCTTTGTCAAAAAACCATAGGCACCAAGTGCCTGCAGCAGCCTCAAAATAGAAAAAAGATGAAACTGTCTGCCAAAGCCTTTATCCCCGGCAGTTCTGCCCGTGAGCTCCAGGTACTTGTGGTAAAGTTCCTGCCTGATATTCCAAGGCATGTTGACATAAGGGTCATGCAGAACAGATGCTAGATCATAGGCTGGAGGGCCCAGTCTTGCGGCCTGAAAGTCTATTATCATTATCTTCTCCTGGCAGATCATGAGGTTTCTTGACTGGAAATCCCGGTGCAGAATAAAGCCTTGAGAACCGTAATCGTCCACCAGGCCGGATAGTTCTGCAAGTTCCCTGACCAGGATTTCTTCTGAAAAGGATAGCTCCATATAACCCTTTAAAAATGCTTTCAGAAAATACAGCCCTTCCTTCTCCATTGCCAGGCGTGAATCATAAATAGGCCCCTGCCAGCACCATGAGGCATTGAAGCCTTGGCTGCCTTGTTCCTGCATCAGCACCAGCACGTCCAATACGCGGGCATAAAGCTGTTTAAACCCGGCCATATTTCCCTCAGAAAGCAGAAAGAGGGCCTCATCCTGGACGTGCTTGTTACCAAGATCTTCTACCACCAGCCAGCCGGAATCCCGTTCAAAATAGTAGATCTCAGGGACTGGAACACCCCTGGAAAAAAGATGCCTCCCAATAATGAAAAAACTTTCGGCCTCCTTCATGCCCTGTGGACCCGGAGCGGGTTCAATGACCACTGCCGGCATATGATGCCAAAGCCGCCTGGAAAAGCTTCTGTCCGAACCGTCAGGACAGATTTTTGTACTGTTCATTGGATGAATGTCTCAACAAAAACGGAGGGCTGGTCCCTTGATCTTTTGTTGGATTTTAACCTTTTAAGAAGGACTATGAAACGGTAAAAGGCAAAAAAATAAAAAATTATTTTAATTTTTGACGCGAGGCCAGTCTTGCCGCTGTCTCCGCCATGGTTTCAGGCCTGTCTGACCTGTCCAGGATGAGCCTTCCCAGTCTGGTTTCAATTATGGGTGCTGCTTTTTCCAGGGGCCCCCAGGCCGGAAATCTTATGCCTGCCATTTTATGTACCACCCACGCCAGAAAGGAAAGAACGGCTGCCGAAAAGACTATGGCCAGCATATCCTCAGGTCTTTCCACCATGCCGAATGCACCTATTAAGATGGTGGATGCCGCAGGGGGATGAAGCAGCCGCGTAAAGGCCATAAATGCTCCCCCGGTACCCAGGGCAAGGCCTGCCAGCAGCACATTTTCCAGGTCTGTGCCGCCGCTGACAATATGGAAATATGTTCCTATCCAGAAAAACAGAAGGCCTATTACCGCCCCGGTCAGGTGCCCAAGAATGGTGTTTCTTGGACAGGACATGGCTGAACCAGGACTGTAGAACTGTAAAAAGATGGTGGGGCCCAGGGAAGGGAAGATAAGATTCCATGAAACGAGCCATGCTGCAAGGCCCACTACTGCAACACTGCATATGGAACCTGCAAAGAGAAAAAAAAGACTCAGGCTGAAGGCATCGAACCTGGAGGCCAGGAACCAGAATCTTAGCCTTGCCACCTTGCTGACTTGCCATATTAGCCAGTCTGGTATACGCTGGCCCATCAAAGTACCTTTAAATTCCTTCATGACTGAAAATAGACATGGATTTCATCAAAAAATTTATCCGCTACTCCCGGTTCTCCACTGGTGATTTTGAAAAGATCTTTGCAGATTTCCAGGTTCCGCCCTGCCCCCAAGTGGTCCTTACCCTCATGGATAAACTTAGGAATCCTGATATTGACATCGATCAAATTGTCCCGGTCCTTGAATCAGATACCTCTCTTGCAGCCCAGATACTTAAGGTGGTCAACTCTGCCCTTTACGGTCTGCCAGCCCAGATAACAACAATCAGCAAGGCGGTCTCCATCCTGGGTCTGAAGGAGATAAAAAACATTGCCATAGGCTATGCCATGATAAAGGCTGCGGAAGACCCGGACTGGGAAGAATTCGACATGGCTCGTTTCTGGTCTGATTCAGTTCTCCAGGCGCTATTTGCCAGAAACTGTGCCCTGCTCCTTGGAACAGAGGCTGAAGAAGCCTTTTCAGCTGCCCTTCTCCAGGACATTGCAGTTCCCCGGCTCATTTCCCAGTGGTTTGATCTCTATTCAAAGGTCTATTCCAGGTGGCAGAGAGATGGCAGAGAAGATATACACCTTATGGAAATGGAATCCTTCTCATGGAACCATTGCCAGGCAGGAGCTTGGATTGCCAGGAAGTGGGGACTTCCCGATATTATTATCTGCTGCATAGGCCTTCACAGTGCGCCGCAGGCTGACATCAAAGAACTGAACCTGAACAACACGGCAGTCAGTCCTGTAGCCCTTTCCTCTCGCCTTACCCAGGCAGGTTTTTCAGAGGCTGCCACTTCACAGCTGGTCCAGGAGGCAGATGATGCAGGCGTAAACCTGGACAGCCTGATGAAGATCACTGAACAAAGCGAGATGCTGGTGGACGAACTGGCATCAGCCTTCGACGTCAAGATCGCTCAACGGCCATCTGTTACCGAATCTATTGCCCTGTTGAAAGAATAAACAGGCGTCCAGGCCAGTCATCCAGGGCATCTGAATGCTGGATTCACAGCAATAAATCCTCCGTGGCAATCTGTCTCTAACACCACAAGCATACAATTTTTCAGGTATAAAAATTCTCTATTCAAGTAGGACCCTCCTGTTTCCGTAAAGATTAACAAACTTATCATGGCTCTTTTTCCCCGAAATTCCAGGGGAGTCATGGCAAATCACTTCGTAACCAGCAGCTAAAAAAAGAGATCAACCATGGGAACTAACAACGTCATTTTCTTAGAGGTACTGGAATGGTTTGACCAGTCCGGAAGGGAAGTATCACACAGGCTGCCCCAGGAGGGTTCCGGAGAATTCAAACTGGGAGCTCAGGCCATTGTCCGGGACAATCAGGCTGCCGTATTCTATTCACAGGGCACGGCCTGCGATGCCCTGGGACCGGGCAGGCATACCATATCCACTCTCAACATCCCCCTTTTGACAAAACTGCTGTCCCTTCCCTGGGGCTTTACCAGCCCCATTAGGGCGGAGATCTATTTTGTAAATCTGAAGGTGTTTACGAACCTGAAATGGGGCACCAGGGATCCGGTAGCCTTCAGGGACAGCGAATTGGGATTGGTCAGGCTCAGGGCCCACGGCATATTCAACATCCAGGTGACCCAGCCTGTACTTTTTGTCAACAGCCTGGTTGGAACCAAGCCCTCTGTCACCATTGAGGAACTCGAGTCCTATTTCAGCCAGGTAATCGTCTCCAGGCTCAACGACTACCTGGGAGAAAACCTGGATACCCTCCTGAACCTGCCGCAGCAATACACCGAGATGGCAGAAGGTCTGTCACAGGTTTTGACCAGGGACCTTTCAACCTACGGCGTTGCCTTGAAGGAGATCTATATTAATGCAATCACTCCGCCAGCTGATGTCCAGCAGGCCATTGATGACAAGAGCAGACTTGGAGTTCTGGGCGACAGCCTGGGAGATCTGCTGCAGATGAAGGCTGCCATGGCACTGGAAACGGCAGCTGGCACTGAAGGCGCTGCCCAGGGCGGAATAGGCATGGGCCTGGGGCTTCTGGTGCCGGGACTTCTTTCCGGTGCTGGAGCGTGGACACAGGGAGGATCACAGGCCCCACAGCCTGGAGGAGGACCCGGTCCGGGTGCCAAACAGCGCTGCCCTGACTGCGGAATGGAAATTGCCGCAGACGCCAGATTCTGTCCAAATTGCGGGCATCAGATCCTTGTGCTTCGCCAGTGCCAGGCCTGCGGGAAAAACATATCGCCCAAGGCAAAATTCTGTCCTGCGTGCGGAAAGCCGGCCGGGAGTACCCTTGCCCCGAAAACATGCCCTGAATGCCGAGCAGTTAACCGACCGGAGGCATCCTTCTGCAACCAATGCGGAAGCCGCCTTGATAAATGAAAAAGGCAGAAGCCACCGGATCCTGTCCGCAGTGCGGCGCACCCGTCGCCTTGGCCATAGGAGATCCGCTCCTTTCCTGCGGTTTCTGCCGCACAAAACTTTATATGGTGCCGCCGGCCGGTGTTTTCAGCTACTTCCTGAGTCCTGCCGAAGAACCCAGCCCGGACCAGGAGACATGCTTTATCCCCTACTGGAGATTCAGGGGATTCAAATTCAGGGTTCATGAACAAAAGAACACTGACTGCTCACTGGTAGACACCACCGTACCGGCCCCTGAGGTCTTCGCAGGTCTTCCCCTGCTTGGCATGGCGCCCCAACTCGGTGCTGTCAGGCTCAATCCTGAAAGGCCGCCAGGGCTATCAATGCTTTGCAATCCTTCAAAGGCTCTAAAAAAAGCTGATGCCAGGATTGAAATGCTCCACCGGGACAAACCTGTTCTGGAGGGGATAATGGGGGAAAACAGCAGTCTTATTCTTGCACCATTTGAAATTGTCAGGAATAACGGCCAGCGGCCCTCATTGAGGCCGCTTTGGGGGCCAAAGGCATTGATCCACCTGGACAGCCGGCAGGAAGAAGCATTAAGCCACCTGATGAGGCAGGAAAGGCAGGCGGATTGCATCCGTTTTCTCCCGCTCATCTGTCCTGAATGCGGTGCAGATCTGCCGGCCTTCCCAAGGGCAAAAGCGCTGCTTTGCAGAGTGTGCGGCAGGATCTGGAGCCTTGGAACATCAAGATTTTTTCCCAAGCGTTTCTCCATTGCTGCAGATTCTATCCACATGGATATGATCTTTTTGCCGTTCTGGCATTTCTATCTGGAAATTGCAGGCCTTGGGATCGAGGACCGCTACAGCTTTTTCAGGCAGATCTTCCCGTATAAAAATCCGCCTGAAACGTGGAAGGATGAACCGGTTCAGGTCGTGATTCCGGCCTTCAAGATAAATCCCAGGCTCTTTTTCAGGCTTGCAACAAGGATGAGCAGCACCACAACTGAATTTCCCCCAGGGGCCTCGGATACCTCGGAGACAATACCAAGACTGCACATGGTGAACTTCACCCTGGAAGAGGCAGCTGATTCCATAAGAATGGTGCTCCTGGATCTTTTCAGGAACAGGAAACGCATCAGGAACCTTCTTTTGAAAACCCCTGTCAAGGTAAAAGGTTCGCAGCTTGTGCTGCTTCCCTTCAAAAAGGGGCATCGGGAATACGTTGCTGTCCGCTCCGGCCAGGCCGTACCCATAGCGGCCATAGAACTTGGGACAAAGCTCTGAAAGGACCTTTCGGAGAAGGCATAATTTCTGAAGGCCTATTTCCCCAGAATGCAATCCATACAACACGCCTTATTGACAAAGACAGAAAATTATGACCATCTTCTCCTGAGCTGACAAGGCATGTGTCCCATCTCAAAATAATACGAATTCAGCTTTCGGACTTGTATCTCCCCTCATCTAACATCCTGAATTGTTTGCCATAGTGGGGCTGTCCTGCAAATTAAAAAATATGAGTTAGAACCAAATGATTGCCAGGAGATAAACTCAAATCCACCTCCTGGCCAATCACTCAGGCCGTCTGTCTGCGGAGGGCGTAGATGCCGGAGAGTGCCACCAACAAAACAAATAAGAATATGCCCCTGTAATCCAGGGCTGGCACGCTCACGGGGCCGCCTTGAAAACCAGGACCGCCCTGATCAAGTATGGAGCCGTCTACCGCTCCGTCTTCGTCATAGTCTCCGCCATCTTTCAGCTGGAAGGTGATCACTGTCTTGTTTGGGGCGTAGGCAGGGCCATGCTCGATGCTGGTGGCTATGTCCACCCACTGGCCTGTTGTTTGATTCTTCTTCCAGTAGCCAGTGATCCTTGTGTCCCTGGGGATGAAGAGACGCATGGTTACAGGGTCACAACTCGGCATCACGCGTGTCACTTGGAACTCAAACATTCCATAGGGAAACTGGATGTTGGATGGGGCGTCGGAAGGGGGATCGACTGCAACCACATTTTGCTGCTGGTAGCTGCAGGTGTTCTCCAAGGTAACGAAGTTGGAGCCCGACACATCGTGGAGAGAAGTGACATGGCCCTGTTGACTGTCCGACGTGCCGTCACCGTTTCCGTCTCCTGTACCGCTACCATGGGCATCGGGGACCTGTGTCTCTATACTGCTGTTTATTCCATCACCGTCCGGATCGGCTGTAAAGGTGGCGGTGCAGCTCCTGTCAGAAGACATGGTGACATCGCAGGACAGATTGCTCCCGCAGCCCGAACAGTCCCCTCCCCAGCCGGTAAAGGCATGACCAGCGCCTGGATGGGCCGTAAGGGTCACGGTGGTGATGTCTGTATAGTTGTCCTGGCAGTTGCCTGAATTGGGAGAGCCACCCTGGCATGCTATGTCACCCACGTTACTGGTGACGCTGTCTGTGGAGTCGCTGCCTGCAGTGATGGAAACAGTCAACTCGGATAGCCTACCGCGCACACAGCGCGCGTAGTGGGAGCCGGACTTGAGGTCCTGCTGGCAGGAGCCACTGGCAAAGTACAGTACCCAGGCCCACGAGGGAAAAGGGGGTTGGGACGTGGACGACCA
>JALVJO010000012.1:4571-6243 GCA_027028245.1 Deltaproteobacteria bacterium | reverse complement strand
GCAGCAGTCCCTCCCTTTGCAAGGGGGAAGAAGGTGTCAATGACCCTTTGCCCGGTAAGAAGGGGCTCAGAAGGCATGAGTCTTTTCCTGTAGGGGCGGGGCTGCCTTACAGGCCACCTGTGAAAGAGCCTTATTTCCCTGTCCCTGCCCTCGGCGGTCTCAATTACAGCAAGGACCTCTTCCAGGGTACAGCTTCCTGGCTCCGCTATCTTTCTCACTATGCCGGAAACATCAGGAGGCACCAGCACCCGGTGCTTAATGGCATCTGTCTCCTGGATGGTGCCGAGCACCAGGCCGGGGCCTGCGTGGTCTCCCTCTTTTACCGCAGGCGTAAACTGCCATATCTTTTCCCTTGAAAGGGCAGTACCGGTCTTGCCCCTTTGGATAAAATCCCCCCATCTTTCCTTCAGGGCAGCAAGGGGGCGCTGGATACCGTCAAATATGTGCCCGATGAGGCCTGGGCCCAGCTCTGCGAAAAGGGGCATGCCCTGGCCGAGGACCTTGGTGCCGGGTTTAAGGCCAGTGGTGTCTTCGTAGACCTGGATGGTAGCAGTCTCACCTTCAAGGCCGATGACCTCGCCCACAAGCCTTTCGTCACCCACCTCCACCATTTCGTTCATGGAAAGCAGGTGTCCCCTTGATGCCTTGACCACTGGTCCGCTTACGAAAATAACCTCCGGATTTGGGTTCATGGAAGCATCATTCATGTCTGAATCCTGCCGTTACCCTTAAAAAGCCGCTGCGCCGTCATTGCCCTTATATCGGGCTCGATCCTCTTCAAGACCGTCTCAAAGGAAAGATCCAAAAGCTGCTTTCCATCCAGGCTGTATGCCATTATTCCGCCCTGGATCACTGCAGGCTCGGCGGAAAGATTCACCCTGCCCCTGAGATCTTCGGGCAGGTTCTTTACCGCCTCTTCTACAGCCTGTGCATCCTGGCTTGCACATCTTATCTCAACGGCCTTGCTTCCTGCCTCCAGGATGATGGCGGATGCCTTCTTCACCATTGCCTGAAGAAGCTCTACATACCTCTTTCTGTCTTTCCTGAGGTCCTGCAGCCTTTGGTTTCCCTGATCTAAAATCCTGCTGAAGATCTCTTCCCTGGTAGCCATGACCATGCGCCTTGCCTTGAGTTCTGCTGCATCTACCTTTCGCCTCGCATCCTGGAAGGCCTGCCTCTTGAGATAAAGCTTCTGCTCCTCCTGTTCCCTCTTTATCTGTTCCATGCGCTGCCGAACCAGCCGGTCATGTCTCAAGCGGGCCTCCTCCAGGATCTTTTCCACTTCAGAGGCCGCCATCTTTTCTACTGCCATGCAGAGCAGTTCCACCTCGTCAGGAAGGGCCATCTCTTACCTCCTCAAGATTGCAGCCATTTTTTCCACGGCTGAAAGCCTCTTAGCCAGGGGGCCTGTCATGTCGGGAATCTCTATCAGCAGGGGAAGATGCCTCTGGCTGGTCATCTCGTCCACCTTTTCCCCGGCTGCCCTGGCCAGCCTTTCGGTAATCAGGATGATCCCCATTTCGGGCTCTGAGGCAGCACGATCAAGCACCGAGGCTGCCTCTTCCTCCCGGGAAACTGCCGTGGTCTCAATCCCTGCCAGTTTGAATGCCAGGGAGGTATCGGGATCGGCGATTGCTGTTATCTTCATGCCCCTGCCGGTACCTGTCCTTTA
>JALVJO010000012.1:0-4471 GCA_027028245.1 Deltaproteobacteria bacterium | reverse complement strand
TTTAGATCTTTCCAAGAATCATTATGGCGATGATAAGCCCGTAAATGGCAATACCCTCTGCCAGACCAAGAAAGATAAGGGCCCGGCCTGCCACCTCGGGACGTTCACTGATGGCCCCCATTGCCGCGGCTCCAACAAGACCCACCGCTATGCCTGCTCCAATAGTGGAGCCACCCACTGCCAGGGCCGCACCGATGAACCCCCATTTAGCACTTCCCGGCTCTGATGCCGCTGCATTTTCAACAGCCAGGGCCATGGAAGGCAAGAGCATGAGGATACCGGCCGTCAAACTGCTAACCACCTTTCTGACATTCATGGAAACAGATCCTCCTTTAACAGATTTAATCACGAAGATTCTTCGCTCTCCCGGGCAACAATGGGCTGAAACGGCTCTCCTCCGCCTCTGAAGAACTTGCTGAAAAACTCGTAATATTCCAGACGAATGGTCTGAATGGACACCACCATGCCCTCCAGAATAATTATTACCAGGTTCCCTATGACCAGAGTCAGATAATAGGGGACACCGCTGCCTGATCCGTGGCTTACCATGTCGGCAATGGAAAAGACACCAACGAACAAGGCGGCATGTGTCAGGGCAAAGGCAGCCACACGGACAAAGGAAACCGTGTTTGCCAGAAACCTGAGCACACTGTCCAGGGCCTCTATTACCGACTCCAGAATCATGGTGCCGAGCCCTGCCTGCTGCGCGGGTTTTATTCCCTTGCTCCTGGCTTTCCTCCGCTTCATGAGCGCCCTCAGCGGCCTTTCCACTATCATGATCAGGAGCAGCAGCCCGCTGACTGCCTTGGCAATGTTGATCTCAATGGGCGCAGGAGGGCCGGAAAGCACGTACCTGATGGCTAGGCCTGCAAGGAGCCAGTACAGAAGTGCCCCCACCAGCCCCCCGGCAGAAAGGAGTTCAGCGTATTTCTTCCTCCTGAATATGTTTATCAGGTTAAGGATGAGGCCAAGGCTTATCATGCCCACGCCAATTGCAGCAGACACCATCATGAACCTGTTTATGTCCTTCATGGGATGAAGCCACAAGGCGGGAATAATATCTTCCAGGCCGAAAACACTCCCGTAGAGTATGCCGAAAAGGGCTGAGGAAACGCCGCATTCCATGAGGATGATGCCGTAGTCCATGTACCGGTAAAGCCTTCTGAATATGTAAAGGCCTGCAAGAAACAGCACCAGGCCGTGCCCCACGTCTCCGAACATCATTCCGAAAAGAAGCACGAAACTCAAGGCCAGGAAGACAGTGGGCTCCACCTCCTGGTAAGACGGGGTACCGTAAAGAGAGGTGAGCTTTTCAAAGGGCCTTATGAGAAGCGGGTTGTTGAAAAGGATTGGAATCTTGATGATGCCTTCCCTTACCTCCCGGATGTCCTCCGGGTCAACCTTGTCCACAATGGCCTGGCCATCGGTGGCCTTCATGATGCTGTCACGCAGGCGTTCATAAAGATGCACCGGCAGCCAGCCTGTAAGGAGATACGTGTGGTCGATTTTGCCGAACCTGGCCTGGGCCTTAAGCAGGATCCTGGCCACATAGGCCTGCTCGCGCAACAAGAGAAGCGTCTGGGAAAATCTGCTCCTGAACTCTTCCTTGGCCTCCTGGGCGGCCCTGGCCTTTTCTTCCAGGCCGGGAAGCTCCTCCTGAAACTCCTTGATTACCTGGCTTACAGGCCCGCTGAGCCCCGGAGGGATTTCGAGTTCCTGGAAAAAGGCACTTCTAAGCGCCCTATCCAGCACGTCCTTGTCCTGCTTCAGGCAGAAGGCTGCCATGACCAGCCTGTCCTTCTGCTCGCTGATCTTCACAAGGCTGTGATGAATGTCAGAAAGGCTCTCTTCCAGGCGGTCCAGGTTTTCCGCCGGGAGCATCCCGAAGGTGCAGTAAACGAATCTGAGGGCAGAAAGCCTGCTGAAATCTATCCCTGCAGGCTCCAGGAGAGACAGCCTGGAAATCAGCTCCTGCTTTTTCTTAAGCTCCTTTTCAGCCCGTTTGCCCTCTGCAAGATAAGACGAGACCTCCTCTTCTATGCCGGACAGCCTTTCTTCCATCTCGTATATATCCTTTTCGGGCCGGGGTGCCCTGGGCAGAGGAGGAACCGGCTCGCTTATTTCAAGCTCTCGCACCAACCGGCTGACACGCTCAAGGACCTTTTCGTAACGGTTCAAAAGATCGGTCCGGACCCCGGCAACGTAACCCAGTTTTCCAAGCTGGGTTTCATTGATATTTATCAGGTGCAGGAGCTTGAAGTCGCCAAGTATTCCAAGCACCTGGGACATGTATTTATCCGGAACCTGTATGGTTACCCGAAAGAGTTTAACCGGCCTGAACAATTGGCTCTCCCCCCTTCAAAAAGATTCGGGGAACAATCTCCCCTGCCTGCGATGCTGGAGAATGAATCCTGGCTTGATAAAGGCTGATAAGGCTCCTTATCTCCAGTTCCTTTTCAAGGAGATGGGCCACCTGGACACCGAGATGAAACGGGCTTCCCAGAAATGCCTTCCGGAGCCTGCGCACAAGCCACTCTTCCAGCTTGAGCCTCAGCCCTGACATGTCCCCTTTTACATCATGGATAAAGGCCGCAAAGGGCATGGGCAGAACCTTTGCCATTGAAGCAGGATCCCCTGCCCTGGCAATATCATGAAGGGTCCTGAGATCCAGGCTGCCCCCTGGATAGCTGTAGTTCAAGGCCTCCTCAGGGCTCAGGCCGTAGACGAAACGCAGGCGGAAAATATGGCATATGTTCAGCACATCGATGTAGGAGCCCAGAATCTGGCTTACCCTGGCCCTGTCCCTCCTGCTGCCCGCCGCCTGGGCAGCGGCTGCAATCCTTTTAAAGCACGCAATGTCTATGGCCATCTCCAGAGGAAATAGCCGTCCCTGGGCCTCAAACTGCGGAAGGGCGTGTTTCAGCATGGGCCCGAATGGTGTCTTTTCCAGGAGCTTAAGGGCAGCCCTGACATCCTTCTGCTGCCACAGCTTGTCCCAGGGCAGCCTGGATATCTTCTCCACTGGATAGAGAAAATGGGCCACGTTTGCCTTTCTGAGGCCGGTAAACAGGGCACGAAGACAGATCTTGAGGTTTTCTGCCTCAAACCTTGAAAAGAGCGAGAGGATGAGTTCCCTGGAACTTGCATCATGAAGGGATCTTAGAATCTTTCCATAATCTTCAAACAGGGCGCCAAAGATCCTCCTCTCAAAGAGCTCGTCTCCCTGTTCCTTCTGCTCAAGGATCTCGGTTACCCAGGGACCATAGCTGGTGGTAGCCAGGTAGCGAAGAAAACTGTCCCTGTCCTTGGCAGCCTCCAGGATATGCCAGTCATTTGGCCTGAGCCTCTTTGAGTGCATGGTCCTGGTCTTGGCATTAAGATATGAATACTTGATGGCAGCCCCGAGCAATTTGTCCTCCTCCGCTTCCTTCGACTGCCTGGTCAAAGGGTATCTTTTTCCAGGCCTGCTTCGCGGTAGAATCTCTTCAGAAACTCGTTAACAAGTTCTTCCTCCTGGCCGGCAAAAAGCTCCTCAAGGCTGTGACAATAATCCCGGGCCTCCCTTTCCACCTCTTTTGCCTTTTTGTCCGCATCCTGGAGTATGGCAGATATCTCTTTCTGTTTGAATTCGTCTATCTCCGCCTGGGCCTGCCTCTGAAAATCCTTGATCTCCTGCTCAGCCCTTGAAATAAGCTCTTCCGAATCCTCTTGGGCCTTTTCTATGGCTGCCCGCCCGCTTTCATCACAACTTAGGATCCTTTCGATTTCGGGAATGGCCATGATTTTACAGCCCTCCTTTTACCTGTCATTTTAACCTAAACATCATTTCACAAAACGCAAGATTCAAAGGTCGGTGATTTGTTAATATTTGTTTCTCATTTGAGATATAACCAAATCCAAAAGCGATCTAATGATTTTCATTCTAAAATAAAATAATTATCATCAATATATTGACTTAACATATTGAGTACACATCTTTAGATAAAACCAACAAGGAGGTGAAAAGACATGAACATCGTACAATTACAAGAAACATTGGTAGGGGCGCAAAAGGAATTCATAGAGCAGATTGAAGAGGCCATTAACAGGCTTGAAGCCGAAATGAAAGAGGCATCTGAAGTGGAAAGTGCCGGACATGCAGAATGGGAAAAATCCATAGAAGGCTACATCGATGAACTGCATCGGGTCATATTTTCACTGGCAGAACCGAGATACGGCTCTGAAGAAGACCATAAGAAGATCGCAGCCCTTAGAAAACGCCTGAAAGATCTTTACGCCGACTTCAAGAACATGGCCAAGAAATAGTGCCGAATTGTGCAGCGCGGAACTTTGCAGAATCTGTCCCGTGATGCCGCGGGATCAGGTAGTTGAAAGGCAAAACCTGGGAAAAAGCCTTTCCATTTCCTCCTTAATTTAACCGCAGAAGGAAAAATTTCCTTCTGCGGTTTTTTTTGCCTTCCAGGTTAAAAAC
>JALVJO010000011.1 GCA_027028245.1 Deltaproteobacteria bacterium | reverse complement strand
TTGTAGATACCAGGGCGTTGATTGAAAGTCTGCGGAAGCGACATCTTGGCTTTGCGGGCCTCGATGTCTATGAAGAGGAAGGAGACATATTCTATAAAAACCTTTCTGAACAGATCATCGATGATGAGGTATTCCTCCTGTTGCTGACCTTTCCAAACGTGGTAGTCACAGGCCACCAGGCATACTTCACCAGAGAGGCCCTGACCCACATAGCCGAAACGACCATAAGAAACGCGGCCGATTTCCTGGCCGGAAGGGCCAATGAAAACCTCCTGGTTGCAAGAGACGTTATCAGGCAGGCATGATCGTATCGCGAAGGTTGAAAAGTATTCGTGCAGCCTGCCTCTTCGGCAGGGATATCGATAATGATTGAACTGGAAAGGCTGAACTTCTGAAGGCATTCTTTTAATCAGTCTATCGAAAATACAAGTCCTTTTTACATTGTCATCTAAAGGAGGATATTTCATGAAAAACCAATCTCGATCCCGGATATCAATCTTGATGATCGCCAGCATTTTGACAGTAAGTGCTGTGGTGATACAAAACGTCCTGGCAGATGAGGTTCGTGAAAATCTCAGCATAAGCCCCGGCCGTACTATCACGCCGGCAGAAGAACGCATCATGGCTCGATCTGCGGCCCATATACTGCGGTATATTGCAGACGCAAGATCTGCTATTGCGGCCAATGATATTGCAAAGGCCACATCAGATCTGCAGCAATCCCTTAATTTGATAGACATTCTCAAGTTACAACAACCTACTGTCAAAGTACGCGATCACATCTGGGTCGCCAAAAAACACCTGGAATATGAGAGTACCGAGGAAGTGGCTGAGGACCTGGTGCCCATCGAAGCTGACCTGACCAAGATCGAGGATTTTGTTCCGGTGGAAGAGGCCAGGAAGCACATCCGATCTGCTGGTGCATATCTGAAAAAAGGCGATAAGGCCGGTGCCAAAAAAGAACTGGAAGCAGCGGATGCTGCATTGATCTACACCGAAGTGGACCTGCCACTGTCAAACACGGAAAGACAGATTACCGCTGCACTGAAAGCGCTCAATAACCAACAACTGGCCAAGGCCGACGAGGCACTTAAACAGGCCGAAGATGGTGTACAAATCCTGTCCGTTGCTATTACAGCTCCGATCACAAAGGCTCGCGACAGTATCTGGCAAGCCAGCAAAGATTTTGCAGCCAGGCATTATGCAGCCGCCAAGAAAGATCTTGCAAAGGCCAGTGAATGGCTGGACAAGGCGGCGCATAGTACAGACAAGACCACCCGCGAAGAAGCCATGAAACTTAAAGAAGACCTGGAAAAACTGAAAATGCAGATGAACATGACGGCCCAGGGTGCTGGGGCTGGTATGTCCAGACTTTGGCAGCGCAGCCAAGCACTGGTTGAACGCGAGTCAGAAAAGGCTTCTGCCGCCTGGGGAAAGCTGCATGATGAGATTGCTACAAAGGAAGACCTTATCGAGGCCAAATTACACTTGGCCTATGCACAAACCGCACAGTTTGTTAAGGGCAAATCTGAAGAAGTCAGCAGTGAACTAGATAAAGCCCAGGGCTACCTGGACAAAGCGGCCAAAACCTCTGACAAGGCATTGAAGAGCAAAATTCATACGATGATGGATGAATTGAAGCAGCTAAAGGCCAATCTTCATGACAAGAGCAGCAAGGCTCATGCTCGCTATGATCAGCTCAAAGCAGATCTCCGACAGACCATCCATGATATATAAATCATTAATAGAAAAAGTACCCGACAGAGATAAGAATATTAATAAAGAGAGCTGCATAATTAGAACAAATTATGCAGCTCTATAATCCGGGATAATAGTTATTTTAACAGTCTACATTTATCAGCTTCTGGCCATATTCTGACTGGAAGACTTGCCAGCTCCTCTCAGAGGCTGTTTGATTGTCTTTAGAAACCGGCGGTGACGAGACACTTTGCGCTGAAAATGCCTGTAGACTTCCACCTTTACCATATCTGTTACCACGGCTGAACCTATGGAATAGGCCCATATGATGCCGATATCAGTCCATCCTATGGGAGTTATCAGACCAAAGCCGTATGCGGCTAGTATAGTTGCTGCCCCTTTTGTAATTATTGCAGACCATACCATGATAGGAGCCGGGAAAGGCCGCTTCCAGAAATGATCCCGGCTTCTTGCCACAAAAAGGACAAGGTGCCCGGCTACAGCCATTTTCAGAAAGACATAGGTCTGGATTTGTCCAATATCGAGATGGAGCCAGTCCATAGCAAGAAGCAGCATTCCAAAACTTCCTATTACACCAACTATTCCCATGGAAGTAGCCACAATGATTACCTGGTGCATATTCCAGCGCACAGGCTTTTCTGGCAGGGCGGTCTGGTCGTACGCAATGGTCATTATGGGCACATCATTGAAAAAGGCCAGGAGTATTATCATGATCGCAGTGATGGGATAGAAGTTGAAAAATATCATGGCCAGCACAACAAAAATCATGATGCGGATGGTTTCGCTGATCCGGTAGATGGCATAGCTGTTCATACGTTCAAATATGCGGCGCGCCTCTTCGACTGCCTTTATAATTACTGAAAGGCCGGGGGCGGTAAGGACCAGGTCAGCGGCAGCCCGTGCCGCATCTGTTGCGCCGCTCACAGCAATACCGACATCTGCCTGCTTCAGAGCTGGGGCATCGTTGACCCCATCTCCTGTCATACCGGTAATATGACCGAGCTTTTGCAGTATCTTGACAATACCAAACTTATGTTCGGGGAAAACCTCGGCAAAACCGTCTGCTTTTTCAACAACCTCTTCGCCAACTTTGTCAACATCTCCGGCCTTTCCTGCAACAGGAAGCCTGTCCGCCTGTAAAATATTACTACCAAGACCCAATTTTGAAGCTATCTGCTTGGCAATGGCAAGGTTGTCACCAGTGACCATCTTGATTTTTATTCCATAGGCCTTTGCCCTCCTGATGGTTTCTGCCGAATCTTCCCTCGGCGGATCAAAGAGTGAAATTAGGCCTAAGAATGTCCAATTATCTTGATTCTTTTCTTTACGCGCTACCCCAAGCGCCCGGTAACCCTGCTGAGCAAAACGGGTCACTATCTGCTGGGCCCACTCAAGATCATCGCCGCTCAGCTTGGCCATCTTCATTATTACCTGAGGAGCGCCCTTGGCCACCATTATTTCCTTGCCATCGGAGCCTTTCACCGTAGCCTCCGTGCGTTTATGCACTGGGTCAAAGGGCACAAAGGAAACCTGTGTAAATTTCTCAAGCACCTTTTTATCAGTAAGGCCTTCGATTATTGCTTCGTCTATGGCATCCCTGTCTTCTTCCCTTGAAGCAAGGGCTGCTGCCAAAAGCACATCCTGCTCTGTAGCCGTATCAAAGACCTCAACAGAACCAAGTGTAAGCTTGTTCTGGGTGAGCGTTCCTGTTTTATCAGAACAAAGCACATCCATACTGGCCATCTCTTCGATGGATTCCAGCCTGGTCACAATGGCCTTTTTCTTGGAGAGGGCAACCGCTCCAACTGCCATGGACATGGAAAGAACTGCGGGCATTGCAACTGGTATGGAGGCAACTGTAAGAATCAGGGCAAACTGAACGAGGTCCAGCCATGGGACGCTTCTATGGAGCTCCACCAGTACCAGGACAGCTACCAGGGCAAGGCTGACATAAATCAGGTAATCCCCGATTGTGAGAACCGCCTTCTGAAAATGTGACACTGTCTTCGCCTGTTCAACCAGGCCCGCTGTCTTTCCAAACCGGGTATTCTTGCCGGTCGCCTTTACCTCTGCGACCACCTCGCCCTGTTTTACGACCGTGCCAGAAAAGGCATCTTCCCCCTTTTTCTTTGTGACAGGAAGGGATTCGCCGGTAAGAGCAGACTGATCCACACTTAAGTAGTCACCATCTATAATGGTAACATCTGCCGGTATTATATCACCGAGACGGACTCTGATTATATCTCCCGGGACAAGTCCTGCTGCATCTATCTCCTTCCATACTCCATCTCTTAATACGCGCGCCTTCTGAGCAAGCTGTTTTTTCAGGGCCTCAACGGCATTCCCAGCAGTAAATTCCTGCCAGAAACCAACTCCCGCATTGAAAATCAGAAGGGCGACAATAATGCCAAAATCGGTCCAGTGCTGGACCATTGCAGACAGTGCTGCAGCTATCTCTATCATCCATGGAATCGGCCCCCAGAAATAGGAAAAAAGCCGCGCGATAAGGGACCGCTTTTTCTCCTCAAGGGCATTTGGTCCATATTGCTTCAGCCTTTCCTGGGCTTCTTCAGTTGTGAGGCCGGTGAAGGGCAAGGTAGACGTGTTGCTTTCTTCTGCCATTATCATTTTCCTCCTTTTCAGGGAATAAAAAGTTGACCAAATCCAGTAATATTATGATGATCCTCGACCTGCGCCGTGCCTTTGTATCAGCCATTATACCTTTTTGAAGACCAGGCGTCTCTTGCTGAACATCAACTCGGCCGCCATTACCGCAAGATAAAATCCTCCAATCCAGCTCAACGCCTTGAAATTAGTCTGCCAGAGATAGACAAACAGGACTAGCCAGGATGCCCCGCTCAAAAAAAGACCAACCAGGGGGATCAGAGGGTTTATGCCGATCCGGTCCCTCAACCTGATCGCCGCTGCGTTTATGCTTACGAAGGTGAGCAGAAAGGTGGAACTTGCGAAAGAGGATATTATGGTAAGATCTGTAGTATTTACAAAGACAAGGGTAACTACCGTGATAAAGATGAGGCTTACGTAGGGGATGTCTTTGGTCCATTCTCTGTGAGAAAAGACCTTGGGAAGATCTTTTTCCCTTGCCATGATCATACCCAGCCTTGCCGTGCCGAAGAGGGTTGCATTAAGACCGAGCCTTGAATAGGACAGGCCGGTGAGTAGAGCGATCACGGCCCCGAGGCTGAAGGCAATGGGAGCGGCATGGCCGGAGAGCTCAACCGAAAGGCCAAGAACGGAGAAAATGACTCCGCCCACCATGCCTTCTACGCCGATGGCTATTGATTCCTTAAGTCCCAGTTTCTCCTTATACGCATTTTGTTTTCTCATTATGCTAATTTCAATAATGTATCACAGTGAAAATGCCGAAGAAAATCGCCTGCGTTATCATGACAAGAAACGTTGCGGCCAAGGGACAGAGGAACTTTACAGGTTTGTTACCTTTTTTTGCAGATGCAGCGTCTCGTCAAAAAGATAAATTATTGGTTTTCCGGTAGGGATCTCTTGTGCGACAATCTCTTCCGGCGAAAGTCGTTCAATCGCCATTACAAGGGCCCTGAGCGAATTGCCGTGAGCGCTTACGAGGGCTGTCTTGCCGCGCGTTAGTTCAGGGGCGATGACGCCAAAAAAATAATTTAACGCGCGCCTCTTTGTATCCTTGAGGGATTCTCCGCGTGGCAACAGCTCAGGTTCAACATTGCGATACTTGGGATCATTTTGTGCAAGTCTCGGATCCCCGTCTTCAAGAAGAGGAGGAGGTGTATCATAGCCCCTTCTGACAGCGATAAAACGATCATCCCCTACTTCCCTCTTTACTGCTTTCTTGTCACGCTCCTGCCATGCTCCATAGTGACGTTCGTTGAGCTTCCAGCTTTTGATGCAGTTTATATGCTCCCATTCAAGCTCTCTGAGGGCCAGCTGTGCTGTATGAATGGCGCGTTTAAGCCAGGAGGTGAAGCATATATCAGGGTAAATGCCTTGTCCTTTCAAGATATTACCCGCCCTTTTGGCTTCTTCGACACCCTGATCGCTGAGGTCGATATCAGTCCAGCCTGTGAAGAGGTTTTCTTTATTGTAAAGACTCTGGCCATGGCGCAGTAGAATCAGTCTCGATGTCTTCATGGTATTGTTCCCCCCGTCATAGTTATTGTCCAGCCATCTCTTTATAGGCGTAAACCGTTAGTTGAACAATCATGGCTGTTTATCCGCCTGTAATCGGTTAATTCGGGAAGGATAGCCCCTGCCAGCACCTTGCCTAATTCCACTCCCATCTGGTCAAAGGAGTTGATGTTCCATATGATTCCCTGAGTGAAAATTTTGTGTTCGTACAGGGCGATGAGGGCTCCCAGCGTGTCGGGAGTCAGTTTTTTGAATAGAAAAGAATTTGTGGGGCGGTTTCCTGGAAAGCTCCTGGCTGGGACAAAGCGGGCCAGATCTTCCTGAGAAAGCCCCTCGGTGTCAAGCTCGGCCATTACTTCATCCTCGTCTTTTCCCTTCATCAGCGCCTCGGGCTGGGCCAGAAAATTGGCCATAAGAATGAAGTTACGAAAAATGCTTATCCACTTCATTCGCCCCTGCAAGCAGTTCTTCGAACTGTTCAAAACCTACTGCAAGGACAATGGAAAGCCCAAAAGCCGATTACAGCGAATAACGTCCGCCCACCCAGTCACTGATGTCTCAGGATCTATGCCAAAGGCAAGGTACTGGTTCAAGAATATGCATTGTGTGGAGTTATGCAATACCTTATGCCTGAATTCAATTCAGATTGCTAATTTGAGCGATTGCCGTATATCAGCGAAAGAGGGCTTTCCACTATAGCAGGCTATGTGGGAAGTCCGATGACAAAGGAGATGCGGTGAAGGCGGCAATCCCGAAGGGTTTCAAAAATGGAAAGTTATAATCAATGTAACTCCTTTGAATGACTTTTTAAGAATAATCTTTCACATTTTGAAAAGTTCAATTCAGTTTATGGTATTTTTTTCCATAGTTATTCGGCGAAGCCCGCTATAGCGGGTCTCCTCTTTTCTGGAAATGCGGCTAATATGATAGTCGCTCCAATTTTGGCTGCTGTTTTTTGTCAGTTGACATAAATCGACTCCAACCCTACTGTTATTCATCATAGCGTGTTTTGTGCCCGCGCACAGGATACGAATTTCCTGGCAGAATTTGAGGGCATTTCCTGTGTCCGCTGTACTTCCTGCCTATATCTCAGTCATCCCAAGCACGGAGGAATCCTCATGTTTTTCAAACAATTTACAGTCAAGGGAATGGGTTGCCTTTCATACCTGATCGGATGCCCAATGGCAAAAAAGGCCTGTGTGGTTGACCCCAAGAGAGATGTCCAGGAATACCTGGATACTGCCAGGGAAAACGGCATGGAGATCACGCATATATTTGAAACTCATGTACATGCAGACCATGTCAGCGGTTGTCAGGAACTAAGATCCCGCACCGGAGCTGACATATACTTTATGGAAGATACACCCGTGGAATTTGAACACAGGGAAGTGAAGGAACAGGAGACCATGGAATTTGGGAAAGTTCGCCTGCAATTTTTAAAGACCCCTGGCCATACTCCCAATTCTATGTCCATCCTGGTTACCGACCTTTCAAGGGCCGAATCTCCCTGGCTGGTGCTGACCGGAGATTGCCTTTTTGTGGGAGACATCGGACGTCCCGACCTTGCCGGCAAAGAACATCTTGATGAACAGGTTAAAAATCTCTACTCCTCCCTTCATGAAAAGCTTGGAAAACTTCCTTCAAACATGGAGATATATCCGGCCCACGGCGAGGGCTCTCTTTGCGGCAAAGGCATGAGCTCTAAGCCCAATTCCACCATCGGTTTCGAAATGGCGCATAATCCTGTTCTGCAGCTTTCCTTTGAAGAATTTGAAGGTGTAATGAAAAAGGACTTCCCGGAAAGGCCCAGGAGTTTTTCTCATATTATAAATACCAATCTGAAAGGGGCGCCACTGCTTGAACGCTGCCCCATAACTCGCGATCTTAGTCCTTTACAGGTGAACAGGCTTATAGAGAAGGGGGCAGTCATCCTTGATACCAGGGATACCGCAGCCTTTGGCGGTGCTCACATACCAGGCTCCATAAATATCGGTTTTGCCCCAAACAGCGCCAACTGGACAGGCATGGTTATCGAGCCTGATGCCGAGCTTGTTCTGGTGGTAACAAGTGATGAAGCCTATGATGAAATGACAAGGCAACTCCACAGGATAGGCTATGACAACATAATCGGTTACCTGTATGGAGGCATTGCCGCATGGCAGGAGGCAGGGCTGCCAATAGGCCAGTTATGGCAGATCTCGGCTCAAAGACTTTTCGAGAAGCTGCAAAGCGGCAGTTATGATTACTTTTTTGATGTCAGGACCCCTTCAGAATGGGCTGCTGGAAGGATAAAGGAGGCGGTGCATTTGCCTCTGAACAGGCTCCTTGCGGAAATCCCTGATATCCCCAGAGACAAGGAGGTTATCGTTACCTGCGGCGTTGGCTACAGGGGCAATATTGCTGCAAGTTATCTTCAGAGACACGGGTTTACCCATGTACATAGCCTCGCAGGGGGGATGAAGGCATGGATAAACGGCGGATACCCTGTTGTCACAAAATAATAACACCTAAATTGAGCGTTTTAAAATGTGGGAAGTCATTTTTGTAAAGACATTAAAAGAAGTCACATCGATTATAGTTTTCCAATTTTGAAACCCTTCGGGATTGCCGTCTTCACCGCATCTCCTTTGTCATCGGAATACCCATGTAGCGGACTATAATGGGAATTCCTCTTTCGCGGACATGCAGCAAATCCGAACAATCGCTCAACTTAGGTAACATTAAATCAGCGGCACAGCTTAAAGGAGAAATAATCACCATGAAGGCAACCATTATGGGCGAGGGAATTTACAGGCTTGGTGTAAATATGGAATCAGGAAACCTTTTTGAAGGCATGTGGCCCATGCCTGACGGTATTTCCATTAATTCCTATGTGGTCAGGGGAGAAAAAACCGCAGTCATAGACCTTGTCCAGGATCTCAATGGCCTGCCTGCGGAATTTGAGGAAGAACTGCACTCCATACCGGTTGTGGCAAAGGAAGTTGACTACATGATTATTAATCACATGGAACCTGACCATACCGGGTGGCTCCCTGAATTTTACAGTCAGAACCCTGACATGGAATTTTTCGTGACCCAAAAGGGGGCAAAGGTGCTGAAGGCATTCTGCGGCATATCCAGGAATGTCCATGTAGTGACCACCGACGACAGACTTGATCTTGGAGATGGAAAGAAACTTGTGTTTTACGAGGCCCCTAATCTGCACTGGCCTGAGACCATGGTTACCTATGAAACCGGCTCAGGAATACTCTTTTCCTGTGATGCCTTTGGTTCTTACGGGGCCATAAGGGACAAGGTTTTTGATGACCAGCTTTCATCAGAGGAGCATGAGTTTTTCATGAAGGAGGCCCTTCGCTATTATGCCAATATCATCGCGGGTTTTTCCATGTTTGTGGAAAAGGCCATAACGAAACTAAAGCCTCTTGACATCAAGGCAATTGCCCCTTCACACGGAATCATCTGGAGAGAGCGGCCAGGTGCAATTATAGATGCATATGCCAGGTTTGCCCGGTATATGAACGGGCCTGCCGAGCCTGAAATAACAGTGATATGGAGCAGCATGTATGGCAACACGGGCAAGGTGGTTGATTCCATCGTAAGGGGAATAAGAAGCCAGGGGGTACCGGTGCACGTTCACAGGGTACCTGACGATGACGTTGGCTTTATCCTTGCTTCCGCGTGGAAATCTTCTGCCATTGTCCTTGGCATGCCCACTTATGAATACAGGATGTTTCCACCCATGGCCTGGGTAATAGACATGTTTGCGAGAAAAAAAGTAATAAAGAAAAAGGTGCTTCGTTTCGGCTCCTTTGGATGGTCTGGAGGCGCCCAGAAGGAACTTCAGCAATTAACCTCAAGGCTTCAGTGGGATTTTATGGAACCTTTAGAGTGGCAGGGTGCCCCGGATGATAAAGTGCTGGCTGCGGCTGAAAAGGCAGCCTCGGACCTTGCCGGTTCCTTGAAGCAGTAGACAAAAGGAGGAAAAATGTATGGGTGAAGAATTTGATGTATCTTGTGCGCGCCCTGTCAGTGGCGCAGTTGGAGAAGATTCCCCGGAAACAGCAGAAAAAGAACAGCAGGAAGAAAAGGAGGCAAAAAACATGATTATGGTAGGGAAAAAGGCGCCGGATTTTACAGCACCGGCATATCACAAGGGCAAATTTGTTAATGTCACGCTCTCGGATTATGCAGGTAAGTGGGTGGTACTCTGCTTCTATCCAGGTGATTTTACATTTGTCTGAGCAACAGAACTTGCGGCAGTTGCTGCAAAATATCAGGAATTTGAAAAGCTGGGCGTGGAAGTGCTGGCAATGAGTGTTGACAGTATGTTTGTTCACAAGATGTGGGATGAGACAGAGCTTTCCAAAATGGTGGATGGTGGAATACCGTTTCCCATGCTCTCAGACGGGGCAGGAAGGGTTGGCACCATCTATGGCATTTATGATGCTGATGCCGGAGTGGAAACCAGGGGTCGGTTTATCATAGATCCGGATGGTATAATTCAGGGTTATGAAGTCCTTACCCCGCCTGTAGGCCGCAATGTCGCAGAATCCCTGCGGCAGATCCAGGCATTTCAACTTGTGCGGGACAGCAAAGGCACAGAGGCCACCCCCTCGGGCTGGAAGCCAGGAAAGCCCACCCTGAAGCCGGGAATCGACCTTGTAGGCAAAGTATACAGGGAATGGAAGACAGATATGGCCTTTGATGATTAGGCTGATCACTGTTCTTTAACTGACTTCTTATTACGGCTTAAGGTCAGGGGGTGGGCACGAAACTGTTCAGACGCTTGTCTTTAGGCCCGGTTAAGGTTCAAGTTTTTTTTCAAAACGTGAGTACACCCCAGTATTATGTTCCTCCTTCAAATACGAGGACACGATGCCCCATGAAATAGCCATACTCACGCTTTTTCTAATTGCATCACTGGCTGCCATAGCGGTTCGAAAGATCCACCTTCCCTACACCGTGGCCCTGGTTGCATTAGGTTTATTCATGGACAACATCGTTATCTTCGGCATTGTTCTTAATTTTGTCGGCCATCTGGAGATATCAGCTTGGAGTTTCTCAAAGTCGCAGGGTTGGGAGCACTGCTGGGACTTCTGGATGGTCTCCGGGGGTTGTTCTTATCTCAATCTTCATACAGGGACTTACAATGGCACCCCTTGCCAAGTGGCTGAGTATTCTTGGCAAAAAAGAGGAATTGGAGGCCTGCGAACTGGCCCGAATCCAGGCCATGCTGACCCAAAGCGCCCTGGACGAAATAGAACACCTCCAAAAGCACCATATTGCCTCAAAAGAGACACTTAAGCAAATCACCGAAGAATACAGAGCATTAAAAGAGAAGGCTGAAAAAGAGATCCAGGATAATAAGCCCCAAACGGAACTCCTAAGTACTGAAGAGAGCCTGCGCGTCCAGAGGTACCTTCTCAACCTTCAGAAATCCCGCCTGCTGGAGGCCTACCATAAGGGTTCCATCAGTCGGGGACTTTTTGAAAAACTCAACACCGAGATCGATGCCAGACTCTTGAATATCGACAACATGGAGAGCTGATGCAGATGAACAGTACTGCCAGGAAACCCTTGAGGGCCCGCATCCGGGAAGATATTGCCCGCAACCGGGATCGCATCAAAAAGCTGGGTCCCGGACTAATTACCGGAGGCGCAGGCGACGACCCTGCCGGGATCGTTACCTATACCGTCGTAGGTGCAAGCACTGGATACTCTCAGCTCTGGCTTCTGCTGCTTTCCACCCCCATGATGATCGCCATCCAGAACATGGCGGCACGCATCGCCATGGTCACGGGGAAAAGCCTTCCTGAGATCACAACTGCTTTCTACTCCAAAAGACTGACCATCTTAATGGTCTCGATCCTGGCTATGGCAAATATCCTAACCATAGGTGCTGATCTCAACGCCATTGCCACAATTTTACATATCACGACCAGCTACAAGACTCCTAATCTCCTTATCCTCGTTACCGGCCTGATAACCTGGCTCATCGTCTTTGGCAAATATCGCACTATAAAAAGGGTGCTGATAGGGCTTACGGCAATCCTGGGGGTCTATATCCTTTCGGCTGTTCTGGCCAGGCCTCCGCTTCTGCTGGTAATAAAAAATACCTTCATCCCACAGCTTCCTGCAGATACCGCCTGGATCATCGCAGCACTGGGCATGCTCGGCACCACCATCTCCCCTTACCTGATGTTCTGGCTGGCCTCCGAGGAGAAGGAGGAGAAAAAGAGCATCGTCCAGGCTGGCGAGGTGGGCTTCGATACTGTTACAGGGATGATCTGGTCCAATCTCCTGGCTTACGCAATGATTATTACAGGCGCTGCTGTTCTTTATGGCGCCAGCCACGACCTGCAGGACGTAAATGCTCTTGCAAATACTCTGCGTCCTGTTGCAGGGCAATACGCCTTCTCCCTATTCGCCCTTGGAATCGTCGTTTCCGGGCTTCTGGCAGCCCCAGTCCTGGCAGGATCGACTGCCTATGCAGTAGCCGATACCTTCGGCTGGCGGGAAGGGATGGACAACAAAATCAGCGATGCCAAGGGCTTTTATATCGTTTTTGTGGGAGCAATGCTCGTAGGAGCAGCTATCGATATGAGTCCCAGGATCAGCGTAGTAGATGCCCTTTACTATTCCCAGGTGTTAGACGGAATGCTTATTCCCGTCCTCATCGACATCATGTTAATACTCTCCAATAACCGGGCAGCCATGGGAGAATTTACTGCCTCGCGATTTGAAAATATTTTTTCGTCGTTTGCCCTGTTTGTGACCCTGGGGCTTACAGGTGTGATGCTGTTTAAGTGGCTAATCTGAAACGCTGAAGACGCAGAAGTAAATTTTCTCTATTGCCCCGAACCGCTTTACCGCCAACTGAGATCTTGTCTTTCAGCATGTCCTGCAGCGAATCGTTGACAGCGGTTTTGTCATTCCCGGCCAATATCAAATTGGCTGTCTTTTCAAACCACTCAAGCCGGATACGTTGGCTGAAACCGCTCTGTGCTTTTCGTTCTTTCATGTATCCCTCCTTTCGATTTGAACAAGAGGGACGATGAGCTCTTCGAGAGAGACTCCACCATGACTTACAAGGTGCCGTCCCTCGGGAACGAATACAGAGCGGGCCGGCGCGAGCAAGGGCAGATAGTCTTCCGGAAGACCTATGGGCGGCCATTCGATGGCGTGCGGGAATCGGCCCTTAACTTGACCGCGCAAAAGAGAATCAGAATAAATCCGAACGCACTCGCCGCGCAAATCTGCAACTGAGCCTTCAGCAGACCGACCCAGCCAGTTGCCTCAATGTTCCCGTGGTCTGAAGTCAGGAACACACCGAACCCGTTGTCCAGCAACAGGTCGATGAGGTTTGCCATGTATGTCTGCCCTGTCCGTTGCCGAACCTGGTTGTGCATGTTTGAATTTAGTTCGTGAACACTTCATTTGATCTCCAACAAATTTCGAAATTCGAGGAATCCACGGCTGCCAAGATAGTGAATCACCCGTTCTGCCTCATCTGCGGCGCTGGGATGCTGCAACCCCACCTCTAAAATCCTCCGTACATGATCGCGACTACGAGAGATTGTCCAGCCCTCATGGTCCCCTTCTGCAATCATTCTCAGACACACAACTGATTCCAACGGAAGGGTCTGCACTATTATAGTAAGTTGCTCCAGCACTAAATAATTAGGGTCTGTCTTATGAACGAGTTTAAGCGACTCAGAGAGTTGTGAAATGGCCCAGCCAACGTCAAACTTCTTGGATACAAACCACCAGCCTAAGGCGGCTATTTCCTTTTCGAAAGCAGAGAATCGTCGAGCCTTTTTGGCGGCGGCAAGACGCCATTTCCACAGCCTCTTCAGCCGATCTAAGATTTCTGCTGAAATATCACCATTTGTCTGCTTCAGAGAGCGTCCAATGAATGAGATGGCATGAGTTCGAAGGCCATCAGCCGCGTTTTGCCAAAAGGTTGAAAAAATTGAGTCGTCTAACGAAATTTTCCCGCGCCAGTAAAAAACCATGAGATGCTCGGCCAGTTTTTTATTAGGGTAAGCGAGCTGCCATTCGTCGTCACCCTGGATGGCCAGCCGATCCGCAGCCAAGCGGTAATATGGTTTAAGCATATCCCATACATCATCATAGGCTATGCAAAACCTAAGATAGGTGCTCCAGGAGGCTTCAAAGAAAGCCTCGCTTTCTACGTCTTGTGGAAAGATTCTTGCTGTATGGGTATGTGTCCAATCTGGGTCGAGAAAAGCGAGCCATGGGAACCACCTCCCATACACCGTACGGATAGCTAATGAGGGTTCTCGTGCCGGATCCAAGTGCATTTCTAATACCTCACGCACCTCAGGCATCTGGTGAAATCCCTTTTGAAGCCGAACTTCCGGATTCAGCTTTTTTTCCAGATGACGTCTCACCCACAATGCATATAGGACAACCGCGTGCATGGCCTGGCCACGGGTAGTGTTGATTGACAGGGTGGCAGTGTCCATGTCGGAGCCGCCGTAGCGTTGTTCTTGTTCTGGCGTCGGATCGGGATCATCGGTCAGCGGTTTCAAAATGTTCCAAACCTTATGACGGAAGCCGATGGGGATGCAACTCCGGCGGTTTTCAAACCCAATTGAAAGGAGATCGGCAATCGCCTTGCGCGTCCAGCCCCAGTCCTGATCGGCGACCATTTCTTGTACTTTCCGGCCCTCAATCTCCCGCGGCTGTGATAATAGTACCCAGTCGCAGAGATCCAAAACCGGCCCCCAATCAAAAGCCCTTTCTTGTTTCACAGCCTCTCTGAGGCCGGACATGACAGCACGGACGTAAGTCGGATCCAGCCCCTGAAATACTTTTGCTTCAATGGCAAAACGTCTAGGATCATCGGCGACAACAGACGAGAGCAAACGGCCAAGGCCCTCTGGAGAAGGTTCCCCGAAAACGTTCTCCAGAGGCTTCCACCTCTTGAGAAATTCCACGATCTCCGTGACTGACATTGCCTTGAGCTCATCGGCTGTCTTGGGGCTCGTGGGTCCCGCCCAACCGCCTTCCGTGTACGACGAAAACTCTGGATGCTCTGGTTCGCCGTGTTTTTCAACGAGTTCTCGATAACGTTTCTGCCATTCTCCGGGCAGGTTCTCAGACCCGATCCTGGCCAGCCAGTCCCGCTGCCAGTTCTCCTGGTAGCAGGCCGCATCTTCATCCGAGGGAAGAGAGCCCGTCTCACTTTCTCTCCATTGCTTCCATTTATTCACTTCAGGTCCGTCTTCAACCCATCCGAGGATTCTACTCTGGTCTTCCAGGGTGAGACGTGAAAAATGCTCCCTCAGTAGCAACACATACTCGTGCCGAAGACACACATCCTCGAACAGCGATCGGTCAGTGAGCCTTAAGGCCGCTAGTTCCCCTGCCCGGCTCGAAAATATTCTGAGAATATGGAGTGCGAAGCGCTGGAAGACCTTCCAGCGCCTGCGTTCGAGGGCGTTCACGACCTCCTCAACAGTGGCTCGTTTGGAGCGGACCAGAAGCTCTGCTGCATCGCGAACCGCAGAGACTAAAGAGTCCTTGATTGTGTCACCAAGGTTCTGGGAATGCTCCTCAATCGCAGGTCGCCAGATATAGGAATGATCTAAGGGCCCATGGTCATCATCGTCATGGTGCCTGGAATAGGTTATGGCCTTCTCCAGCAGATCGCAAAGCAATTCCAGGGCAATCAACCCGGCCTCCCGCACAAAGTCTGGGTAATGCTCCTTAAGAATCTGCTCATAATGCCAGACGTCAAAGCGTGCTCGAGGTTCTGGAGGAAGGCGATATACCTCGTCGGGTCCGAACTCCATACGGCGGTCATCTGGCAGAACGTCAAGTAACACACGCGAAACGCGCAACGCCTCTTCGATACCACCACCCTTCGCCCAATGAGCAAGCAATTGGCCCAGTTTCTCCGGCAATAGCAGATAAGGAGACTTTGCCCAGCGTGCGACCTCCTCCACGAGCGTCGTAGAAACTTCCTGCGGCATAGCAAGCAAAGCATCTACGAGGTCCGAGATCACTGAGTCATTTTCGGTGTCCTCCATCTCCTGGATGATTTCGGCTACGAGATTTGACTTGTGCTTGGCCATCCGTGCCAGGTAACGTGCCTCAGGCCATAGTGGGTTCTGGAAAAAGCCTTTTGCTCGCAATGGCTCCAGCCACTCGGGAAACTGGAGACGCTCAAAAAAGTATTGCCGCGTTACTTGGTTGTTTGGGATCTCCTGGGCGAGCTGTTTAAGATCTGTTTTGATGGGCTGCGGCTTTGTCAAAAGTTCGTCCAGAATCCCGATCCAAGTAATGAAGTGCTCGCGTAGAGCCACCAGAATGATATCAAGCAGGTTTTGTATCTGATTCCATAAAGGCTCTATTTCCACCATCTGCCTGGGCGCATCGAGTCCTCGCCGATGCGCTAGACCGTGGAGCCGGTCCGCTAGCTCAAACCATGCCTTTGCTTCAGATGCTTTCTCATCAATATTGAGTGCAGCTAAAATCGACTTGATTTGATCCTTTTGTGATCCTGAGCCATTTGTCCACTGCGATACACCTTCGGCAACTGGTTTAAATACGGCACGAATTGTACTCTCGAGTTCACGAAGGAGATGAGCCACCAAGTGCGCTGTGGTGTGAAGTGTCTCAGGATAGGTCATAAGCCAACAGGCATCGTGGAAGAACGCAGCAGGACCCGGGCCAACAACCTCCTTCAATTCCTCGTAGATTCGCTGCTGGCGAGGATCTGAAAATCGAAAGACCGAGGACCTCGGTTGCTGGGGCTCCATGTTACAACTCCCCCAGAAATGCCTTGTTCAGGATGGAGTCTTCCAGTTTTTTTAGGTGGCCTTCGGTGTCTTCCTGGGCTTTCTTCAACGCCTGCACCTGCTCCTCTATCGCCTCCAGCCGCGCCACAATACGGCGCTGTTCGGTGAGGGTGGAAAAGGGAATCTTCTGTTTTCTCACAACTGATTGCCGTATAAAGGGAACAGGGCCTACCTTCGAAAGATTTCTTAGGTCAATCGTGTACATAAAAAAATAGCAGATAGTTGCTTTAAATTTGGGCACCTCTGGAACCAAGCCCATAATGTTGTTGAACAAAAGACAAGGCCAAAAATAACCTGCCCTGCCTGCGGAAAAGCCATGAAAATCGTTCAAACCATGGCCTCGGCCAAGACAAACTACCTCCTGTACATGAGTAATTCAGGAGAACGGCTATGTAACTATACGCAACATATTACTTTCAATCCGGAAATCACTTAAAGACACCGGCAAAGGTAATTTGCGCCCTAAACATGAAAGTTTTGCCTAAAATGCCACAAAAACCTAAAGAAACTACCTCAAAAAAACTATTACCAAGCTATCAAAAAGTCTCAAAAATATTTCTTCTGATCAAAAACCCCAGATCACCAAAAAGGTTTTTTTCTATAAAAAGTAGGGCTTCCCCAACAAACGGTTCAGATTGTGGCTCGCTCATTTACCGTCGCTTTCACAATCTAACTTTATTCGTTAGCCGAAAATATCATTCATTCGCTCCTGAAAATAGCTTGGATATTTATCAATCATCGCCTTGACTCCACCCCGGTCTTTTTTAGCGACTTCACGAGAGCTTTCTCTTGAGTTGCGGACGGATTCATTAATCAAGCTGCCTTATTCTTGCCTTATTCTTGCCTTATTCTTGCCTTATTAGATATTCTTGCGGAAAAGACGCCAGACTGCTCCCCGACCGAAGCCTTCCGATGTGATTAACCCCAGTCGTTTAAGGTGGAGCAAGTCTTCTCTCAAAGACCTGTCCGGGGGCGGATTTTTAATCGCCTGTCTGATATCCCGAAAGGCCATGTGATGGGAACTGGCAAGAACCTGCAGCAATTCCCTCTGCCGGTCCGTCAAGTCATGCGCCACTCGATGGGGCGCGATGTAGCCGCTGGGCAGAAAGCGCACCCAGACGCTGCCGGCCTGCTCGCCGAATTCAGGTTCTGGATGACCGGCCTTGACGCACAATTCCACGATTTTCTGGGTGCCCCGGCCCCAACGTTCAATAACGCCTCGCAGATAAAACACGTTGGCAACAAGGGGATTGCGGGGCCTGGATGAATGTTCGCGCTTGAGATCTTCCGGCTTCAGGCCAAAGGGAAGCGCTCCATCGCTCCATATTTCCAGACGGTCGTCGTAGATAGCAAGACTCACTGCACCGCCGATGATTGAGTAATCACGATGGCAAAAGGCGTTGACCAGAGCCTCCCGCAAGGCTTCCAGAGGGAAAAGGGGTTCATCTTCACGTTCAAACAATCCAGGCACTACGCGGCCTGCCACCGGCAGGTGACGCCGCAGGAAAAGCATCGCCTCTTCAAGCAGATGAAAAGCGTGTCCTTCAAGTTGGCGCTGATCGAGGAATTCCGATTTGTCCACGCCGCGAAAGCGTGCCATGCGCAATTGACACTGCGGATAATCTGGCATGAAGCGTGTTCCGAAAAGGACGATCGCGGCATTGATCAGGTCGCTCTTCTTGAGCAGTTCAAAGCGGGACAGGATGTCGGCGATATCACCACCAGTGGACTCAGGAAGACGTCCGGCTGCGATACCGAGCCTTACTGTGCGAAGAATTTCCTCGCCATCGAGTTCAGAAATACCATATCCGTCCGCTATCTGGTTTTCCCAACGCGTCCGGCCATGCGCTCTTTCGGTCAATAGACGCTGATATGTTTCCTGGGGCATAACCGATGTTGTGGAACCTACGCGTTGATAAGGGCGGCCATCAAATACATATGGTCGAAGCTCCGGGTTGGGAATCACCTTCAGCACCAGCACTTCTTTGCCGCTTTCAAGTTCAACACGAATCTGGTTGAAGCCAGCGGGCGGCTCTAATTTGTTCAACACGGAGGCGACTTCACGCAGGGTCTTATCAGCTATTTCTTGCCCGACAATCCGGCCCGCTGGCGTGATCCCGATTAATACCATGCCGCCGCTCCCGTTGAGCATGCCGCAAAGGCTTTCACCGGCACGACGCAACTGCCCCGTGGACTTCTTAAATTCCACGGTATCCGATTCGCCCTGGGCGACAATGTCTTTCAGTTCTCTAAGATGCATTATTCACCATTTGTGCATTTTTAATTTTCTTTATTCCTGAAACCTGATTTCAGTTTGACTACATTTGCTATCTTTGCCGCTGTCGTTTTCTCCCTTGTGACTGAAGCCTTTCCTTGCGCAGTTCCGAGTCATCTTACAATTGTGAAGAATATCTATCTTCATCCTTCTTTCGCCTACTGAACTTGCTACCTCCTTCCTATATAGATGATAACGATTTTTTGCCGAAAGTGAAATTAATTCCCAAGTGCAGGGGTGGGGGACTGAAAATGCCTGGAAGGCGCGTGAGCAAGAGCATAAACCCGCTAGGACCTGCAACCCGTGGCAGGCCTTAAAGTGACTATCCTGAACCTGCGGTCGAAAAGGACGCATATCTTTCCTGAAAAGGAGCGGAAGGCCTGGACGCCGGAAACGTTCAGGCTATCCGGGAAGATGTGGGAAAGCGCCCTTGCCAGGAAGTGGTTCGAAAACCAAAAAAATCCTCCGCTGAAAAAAAATCCATCCTTTACTTGACGCTGTGCTGCAAGAATGGTATCTATCAGATCCTTCGAAGGCCTAGGCAAACGGCTTCGAAGCGTATCCAGAAAAGGGAGCCAGTAAACAACTGCCCAAAAGGCATCTTGTCAGGGCCCTGGCATTAACAGTGTCAGGGCCTTTTTATTTTGCCGATAATTAAGAATAGAAGGGCTCCAGGCGGTCCAGTTTCTCCTGAACCAGGAACCATTTAAAATAATAGGATTGCACAGAACCGCACAGGCATTATATATTTAATGATTCTATTGATTGGATCAAGTCTTTCCAGGAGGCACCATGGCTCGAGTTACAGTTGAAGATTGTCTAGAAAAGGTACCAAACAGGTTCATGCTGGTTCATCTCACCATAGAGAGGGTAAAGCAGCTGCGAAAGGGGGCCCCTCCCCTGGTCAAAAGCAAAAACAAAGAAATTGTCCAGGCCCTCAGGGAGATTGCTGCCGGCAAGGTTACATTTGAAAACCTGGACCAGCTGGCCAAGGAAGCAGAAGAAAAACGCATAATGGAAGCTTTAAGGCTTGAGGCGGACAAAAACGGCTGACGAGACCATGAAGCGGGACTATTACGAAATATTGGGTGTTAGCAGACAGGCGACTGTCCAGGAAATCAAAAAGGCATACAGAAGGCTTGCCCTCAAGTACCATCCAGACAGGAATCCTGGCAACAAAGAGGCAGAAGAACTCTTCAAGGAGGCTGCCGAGGCCTACGAGGTCCTGAGGGATCCTGAAAAAAGACGCCTTTACGACCTCCATGGTCACCAGGGCCTGTCGGGAGCCGGCTTTCAAGGTTTTAGCGGTGCCGATGATATTTTCAGCACCTTCAGTGACTTGTTTGAAGACTTTTTTGGTTTCTCCACGGGACAGGGCAGAAAAAGATCGAGCATGGGCCCTGAAAGGGGATCGGATCTTCGCTATGACATCACCATAGAATTCCTGGAAGCAGCCAAGGGGTCTGAGAAAGAGATAGAAATAGAACGCCTTGAAACCTGCACCCAGTGCGGGGGCACAGGAGCCAGCAAGAATTCCCAGGTCATTACCTGCCCGAGCTGCCGCGGTTCGGGTCATGTAGTTCGATCAGAAGGCTTCTTTCAGATATCCACTGCTTGTCCTGAGTGCAGGGGCAGGGGCACCATCGTAACGGAACCATGCCCTGGATGCCGAGGCGAAGGCCGGAGACCAGAGAAACAAAAGATCAAGGTTCGCATACCTGCAGGCGTTGATACCGGTGCCAGGCTGCGGCTCAGGAACGAGGGCGAAGCCGGCAAGCGTGGCGGCCCCAGGGGAGACCTTTACATTGTCATCCATGTTGAATCCCACGAGTTTTTCAAGCGGCGGGGCAATGATATCTTCTGCGAAATACCGGTTTCCATGGCCCAGGTCTGCCTTGGAGATACAATAGAGGTTCCAACCATTGAAGGCAGCGAGAAACTTAAGATTCCAGCCGGGACCCAGTCTGGAGAAATCTTCAGATTGAAGGGCAAGGGCCTTCCGGATCTAAGGGGGTTTTCTCCTGGTGATCAGCTGATAAAGATAAAGGTGGTCACGCCGACTCGGCTGACTGAGCGCCAAAAAGAGCTTCTGGAAGAATTCATGGAAATTGAAAAGGGCAAAAAGGAAGGCGGGTTCTTTAAAAAACTCTTCCAAAAGGTGGAATTTCATTGATATGACCAAAGGACTCAGCCATCTGGACCAAAAGGGCCATGCTGTCATGGTGGATGTTTCGTCCAAGAATGTTACTTCAAGAAGGGCCCTGGCTTCCGGCAAGGTAATTCTCAACGACAACACCTTCAAGATGCTTGCCGACAGAAAGATACCCAAGGGGGACGTTCTGGCAGCAGCAAGGATTGCAGGCATACTTGCTGCCAAAAGGGTCGGGGATTTGATACCGCTTTGCCATCCTCTGCCCCTGGAACATGTTTCCATTGATTTTATCTTGTCTCAGGAACTGCCCGGGGTGGAAATACGAGCGACGGCTTCCATTAAGGCCAAAACCGGCGTAGAGATGGAGGCACTCACAGCTGTATCCGTGGCTGCACTTACCATCTATGACATGTGCAAGGCTGTAGAGAAGGGAATAAAGATCACAGACATAAAACTGCTGGAGAAAAGCGGCGGCAAAAGCGGCACCTGGAAGAGACGCGAATAGGATTGATACCTTTTCTTCGGTGACACAGGAGGTTTAATATGGACCAGGCCCAGCTGGAATATTTCAGGGCATTACTTAACAGGAAGCTTTCCGATCTCCTGGGAGAGGCCGATAAAACACTGGAAGAGATGACATCCAGTGACGGTCAGGTCCCAGACCCCACTGACAGGGCTTCCCTGGAATCTGAAAGAAGCTTTGAACTCAGAATAAGGGACAGGGAGAGGAAACTCATAAAAAAGATCAGAAAGGCCCTGGAGCGCATAGATGAGGGCACCTACGGCATCTGTGAGGAATGCGGTGAAGAGATAGGAGTTAAGAGGCTCGAAGCCCGCCCCGTAACCACCCTGTGCATAGAATGCAAATCCAGGCAGGAAAAAGAGGAAAAGGCCAAAGGTCTTTAATTCCCTTTTCTTAAAACCAATCCTTGATGCCCGAACTAAGACGCGATCCCATAATTGGAAGATGGGTCATTATTGCCCAGGAACGGGGTAAAAGGCCCTATGATTTCATCATTGAAAAGGACAGGACCAAGGGTGGCTTCTGCCCGCTGTGTCCCGGGAATGAAAAAACCACGCCTCCGGAAGTTCTCGCATATGGCAGGCCCTTTCACGACCCCAACGGCCCGGGATGGAAACTGCGGGTAGTACCCAACAAGTTCCCCGCCCTGGTGATCGAGGGCGACCTGGATAAAAGGGGAGAAGGCATATACGATAAAATGAACGGTATCGGCGCCCACGAAGTCATCATAGAAACGCCGAATCACAAGGAAACCATTGCCTCAATGCCCCTCGAGCAGCTGCAGCTCATATTTATGGCATACAAAGACCGTATAATCGACCTGGCCAGGGATAAACGGTTCAAGTATATCATCGTATTCAAAAACTTCGGCAAGGCTGCTGGTGCATCCCTTGAGCATTCACACTCCCAGCTTATTGCGCTCCCCATAGTTCCTCAGCTTATCCAGGAAGAGCTGGACGGCTGCCTGAAATATTTCGACTACAAGGAAAGATGTGTATTCTGTGATATAATAAGGCAGGAACGGCAGCAGAATCTGAGGATGGTGTGCGAAAATGACGATTTTGTTACCATATGTCCCTTTGCGCCCCGGTCGCCCTTTGAAATGTGGGTGCTTCCAAAGAGGCACCAGTCCAGGTTTGTCTCCCTGGATGATTCACAGGCAGAACAACTCACAAGCCTTTTTTCGCTGACCATGAAAAAGCTGGACAGCGTGCTGCCCAACGTGCCCTATAATTTCATGCTGCACACCGCTCCACTTACTGATTTCGGCCTGGAACACTTTCACTGGCACATAGAGATAATGCCCAAAATCAACACAGTTGCTGGTTTTGAATGGGGAACCGGCTTTTATATTAATACTACTCCACCTGAAGAATCCGCCCGCATTCTAAAGGGTTCTAACCCAAATTAGAGGGAGACTTACATGAGCAGTGATAAGAAAAAGATATTGGTGGTAGACGACGAAGAGAGTATACACCTGCTTTACAGGGAGGAACTGGAAGATGAAGGCTACCAGGTAGTCTCTGCCATGAACGGGGAAGATGCACTGAAACTTTTTGAGTCGGAACAGCCGGATCTGGTTATTCTGGACATCAACATGCCGGGCATGGACGGCATAGAGGTGCTTAGGCAGATGAAGCAGATGAAGCCCAATGTCCCGGTAATCCTGAGCTCCGCCTACCCAGAATACAAACAAGACCTGGCTTCATGGGCATCCGACGACTACATTGTGAAATCCTTCAATCTGGATGAACTAAAGGCTTCGGTAAAAAGACATCTTCAAAAGGGTTGACATCTTTACATCAATCCTTTCCCTTTTTGACCAGGAAAGTAATGGTCTGGCAGCCGTTGCTGCCGGATATCTTTATTGAAACACCGTATTTATCTCTCAGCACCTCGAGTATCCCCAGCTCCATCTTCCGTTCCAATGGGATCTTCAGTGCCCGGGCATTGTGTGAAACAGACAGCAGGACTGCATCCCCCTCTACGTCTGTGACAACTGAAATTTCCTTCTTGGCCTGGCTCCTCATTTCCTTGATAATGGCCTGAAACAGGGCTATCAAGGCATTCAGCCAGTCGAAATAATCTCCCTCGAATTCCGGAAGATCCTTCCTGAATTTGAGGTGTATGTTTACTTCACGGAAGGAGGATTTGGGCTTGAGTACCAGAAGGGTTTCATCTATCAGCTTGTTGAAGGATATGGTCTTTTCCAAGGAACCAAGTTTTTCCCTTTCCCTCCTCTTGGCTGCCACAGTGCAATATTCTGTGATCTGCTCCACCAGCCCGTCCATGATGTGCAGTTCCCTGAGCCATTCATCCGTTGCAGCACCGCCTGCTTCATGAGCGCTTGTCATTTTCATGGTCAGCAGGTCGAGCCTGCCAACCAAGGCGGAAAGAGGACTTATAATATCCTCGAGCAGCTCATCCACAATATGCCCCATTGTCATAAACTTGTACTGGCTCCAAAGAGCCTGATTCCTCTCGCGGATCTTTTCCTTAAGTTTGCATAAGACAGTGACATCCTTTATCTGGACAAGTATGAGTTCCTTATCAGGCCCTGCAGCCAACGGCCTGACATCCAGGTTGAAATATCTTTCTTCTGCATACTCTTTTGATCCCAGTTTGAGAGGAAGGGCACTGAAACACCTGGATTTTCCACTGAATAGACATTCAGAAATGGCCTTTTTGGCATCAAATCCCTTGCCGCCGAGCTGTTTTATTATGGTAGGGGCCTCGCTGATCTTTTCGCCCCGAAACGAAGAGGGATCGCCGGGAAGAAGGGGTTGATTAGAACTTATGGCAATGATTTTAAGCTGGCTGTCCAGGAGTATGGATGCGTCCGGCAGGCTGTCCAAGATTGACTGGAAAAAACTTGAACTCAGGAGGGCATCCTGGGACGACGACATGAGAAGCAGGTAACTCAGTACATCTTCTATCCTGCTTTCCAAGGACACCCCTGACATCAGTCTGTCGTTCTCGGCCGAGGTCCATACTACCCTGCCGCTTATGCCCTGTACCTGCTCAACTGATCGGGATTCAGGAAGAATAAACCTGACCTTGTCATTCATCCTCATCTTGCCCTTTCGGGCAACAATCTTTAACCCGTGAGGTGAAATATCCCTGGTGAGACCGCTCTGGTGTTTGTGTGACGAATTCGACGTAAAATAGACTGGTATCTGGACGGGGAGCCTGGGGAATTTCCTGCGCTCCCTGCCGGCCGAATCGGCAGTCAGCCCTTTCTGTCCCAACATGAGATATCCTTTCTTTCCTTTTTTCTGTACTTGTGCAAAAAAGGCTCCAAAAAACCTTGTCTATTGGAATAATTTATCCGGAGAAAACGGAGGCATTAGCCATATTCTTAAAAGGAAGGCAAATCTTTTTCCATTTTATAAGAAAATCATTTCCATTTTAATGAGAAAACTTGTTCAACCTTCAGGGATTTTAAGATGGATGCTGTTGGTCAAAAATTCTTCCGGTTCCACGTTTATTTCATAATCTCTAATCTTATAGAGAATGGCCTTGTAGCTGATCTGAAGAAGTTTTGCCGCATCTCTCTTGTTTCCTGCCGTTCTTCTGAGGGCTTCTTTTATGACCACCCTTTCCACACGGGCCTGGGCTTCTTTCTTTATTTCTTTAAGGGATGGGAACTTGTCATCGAGTTCCTTGGTCATGCCGCCTATTGCGGTATCGAGCAGGAATTCTTCCTGGCTCCATTCGTTATTCGGGCTGACCGCTTCCATGCCCCGGACGCTTTTGGCCTGCAATTCCTCTATGATCGGCCTTTCCTCACCCAAGACGAGCATTTTCTGGACATAATTTTCCAGTTCCCTGACATTCCCAGGCCAGTGATATTGGAAAAAACAGTCAAACAGGTCCTGGGACAGCTGAAGATCAGAAGGATGTCGATTCAAAGAATCCGCATATTTCTCAAGAAAATGATTGACAAGTAAAGGGATATCTTCCTTTCTCTCTCTTAAGGGAGGGACTTTTATCTTGATAATATTAATCCTGTAAAAAAGATCCTCGCGAAACTTGCCCTTCTGGATATCGACTTCGAGGTCGTGGTGTGTAGCACAGATTATCCACACATCCACCTTGATATCCTTTATGCCTCCAACCCGGCAAAATTCAGAATCCTGCAATACTTGAAGAAGCTTGGCCTGGAGAGCAATAGACATGTCACCTATTTCATCCAGAAATATTGCTCCTCTGTCAGCAAGTTCAAATTTACCCGGTTTGGCCTCTGTAGCTCCAGTGAAAGCACCCTTTTCATAGCCGAACAATTCACTTTCCAGAAGCTCGCCCGGGAGAGCTGCACAATTGACCTTTACAAACGGCTTTTTGCTGCGGCTAGATTCAGAATGGAGGCTTCTGGCAACGACTTCCTTGCCAACCCCGCTTTCACCGCATACGAGTACGTTTAAGCCCGTATCTGCGACCTGCTTGATCAAATTCTTGAGCCGCTGCATGGGCTGGCTGTTGCCGATTATCAAATCCATGGGCCTTCCCTCCAGAGGCGAATGCATAAAAAAAGGAAAATATTTTCTCCATTTTCTCTTATAATTTCAAAACAGTCAAGCTTATCCCGGTTTTTATACTGACATTTTTAAATTATGAGGAAAATTTTTCCCTTGTTTTTATGGTCTTTTCCAGACCGAAAAAAGAGAGAAAAGCCGTAAACCCGCTGCTGTGCGCTTAGATCTTGGTGAGGCCTGCCAGGTAATCTCTCCATTGTTCCATTCCCTGGCCTGTGACAGACGAAAGAGCCATGATCTTGATATCCGGATTGAGCCTCCTGGCCTCCCGGCTGGCCTCTTCCAGGGAAAAATCAAAATAGGGCAGCAGGTCCATCTTTGAAATGATTAAGAGATCAGAGCCCATGAAGGCCCTCGGGTATTTGGCAGGTTTGTCAGAGCCTTCTGGAACAGAGACCATGACAACTCGTTTGTGTTCGCCAAGGTCAAAGGCTGCTGGGCAGACGAGGTTTCCAACGTTTTCGATAAAGACCAGGTCCAAACCGGACTCCGGGACCGTGTGCTGAAGTTCGTGAAGTCCCTTATGAACAAGGGATGCATCCAAGTGGCACGCACCTCCCGTGGTTATTTGGACCGCAGGAATTCCCTTTGCCCTTATGCGCTGGGCGTCGCGCTCTGTTTCTATGTCTCCTTCTATAACGGCAAAATCGAACTCACCTGAAAGGAGCTCCGCTGTCTTTTCAAGAAGGGTGGTTTTCCCTGCCCCGGGGCTGCTTATGAGGTTGATGGCCCTTGCCCCGATCTCACCAAAGTGCTTTCTGTTTTTTCTGGCAACTGAATCGTTTGCCTCAAGAAGGCTCTTGTTGATCTCAAGAAGTTTCCTGTCCTGGTGACTGTGTTTTGTTGTCTGGCATCCGCAGGTATCACACATGGCTACTCCATTTCTATTTGCATTAAAAGTATCTCGTCTCCTCCTGAAGGATAAAGGTTTCCCTTGCCGCAATGGGGGCATGTTTTCCCCTTGGAGAAAAGCTGACTTTGAAGCGTTTCATCCTTAAAGTCCGGATGCCCACTTTCAGCATCCACCTCCCTTCCGCAAAGGCTGCAACATAGCCTTGCCCCTGGCCTTATGATTTCAAGGTGCGCATGGCGTAAAAGCTCCTCATCTTCCTTCAGGACCTCAAAGGCAAAGGTGAATGAATCCATCACCACCCCGGAATAGGGGCCTATTTTCACCACAACCCTTGTCACCTTCCGGGCATGGTGTCGGGAAGCCGCCTCTTTGACCTGGGAAAAAAGGCCTTGAACAAGGGAAAGTTCATGCATTTTTCACTTTAAAACCTTCAGCCCTCAGGTAATCCATCACAAGCCTTGCCATCTCCTCTACCTTACCCTCAAGGATCTGAGAAAGCTCCAACGTAGGCTCAACCCTTTGGGGTATGACAAGGAAAAATTCCACCTGGGAAGGGAGCGTGTCCCTTAGCCTGCATATTTCAAGGATCTCCAAAACCCCTATCTGGTGGGGGCTTAGGGCAGACTGGATATCACTTGCCGTTACCTCCTGGTGATTGAGCCTCAAGATTTGCCCTGGCTCTGAGCCATCAATCAGGGCCGCATCCATTACAATGGCAATGTCCGCATCTTCAAAGAAGGGGGCCATGTAGATGCCTGCGGTCCCGCAGTCCACAAGCCTGACATTTTCCGGAAAGACAAAGTTTCTTTCAAGATGGCGAAGAACGTGGACTCCAAAGCCTTCGTCCCCCATGAGGAGGTTTCCAATCCCCAGGACCACTGCCATTTTCTCATTATCTACCATTAACATATCCTCGGAAGGGGCTCTCCCGTCAGCACTGGAACCATCCTTACCCCCCCTACCCTGGTTCTAAGAAGTACCTGGGGCCTCTCCTTTGCCCCCTTTTCCCTGACCTCGCCTATAATGGCAGCTTCCCTGCCAAGCCTGTGCCCCTTCATAGCCTCGAGAACCTTTTCTGCCGCATCCGGCCTTACCACAACAACGCACTTTCCCTCGTTGGCAAGATACAAGGGGTCAAGGCCGAGAAGCTCACAAACCCCGGACACCTCGCTTCTTACAGGAATGCGCTCCTCCCAGATTTCCATGTTCACATTAGAGGCCTCTGCTATCTCGTTAATCACTGTTGCAAGCCCACCCCTGGTCGGGTCCCTTAGAAGGCGGATTGATCCAGGTGCCGCTTGGAAAATGGCCTCTACAAGTCCGTTCAAAGAGGCGCAATCGCTTTTTATCTCAGCGTCAAAGGGAAGGCCTGAGCGTGAAAGCAAGACGGCCGCCCCGTGATCTCCAAGGCAACCTGAAACAATAACCCTGTCTCCAGGCCGTGCCCTGTTTATGCCAAGCACCACGTTTTGCGGGATCACCCCAATTCCAGAGGTGTTTATGAAGAGTTTGTCCGCCTGCCCCCTTCCCACGACCTTTGTATCGGCAGCAGCAATCATTACGCCCGCCTCCCTAGAGGCCCTTGAGATGGACCTTGAAATTTTTTCAATAACGTCTATCTCAAGCCCCTCTTCCAGGATGAGGCCAAGGCTCAGAAACAAAGGCCTTGCCCCCTGCATGGAAAGGTCGTTGACGGTTCCGTGAACGGAGAGGGAACCTATATCGCCCCCTGGGAAAAAGGGAGGATCAATGACAAAGCTGTCTGTTGTAAAGGCGACCCTGCCTGGCGGAAGATCAAGGACAGCGCTGTCTTCCATGCGGGAGAGCACCGGGTTTTCCAGGTGTTTGAGGAATACTTCCTCTATGAGCCTTTTGGTTGCAAGCCCTCCGCTTCCGTGATCGAGCAGAATCTTATCCACGCCCGTGGCCTCCATACCTGTAATAGGCAGAACATGTGCCTTCGCTTGACACCATGCAGGGTCCAACTGGGCTCGTTGGCGTACACACCTTGCCAAAAAGTGAACAGTCAAGGGGCAGGGCCCTGGCCCTGATTATCTCTCCACAAAGACATCCCTTTTTTTCTCTGGCTTCAGGTACTGTGATATCAAAGCGTCTTTCCGCATCAAGATGGGAAAAGTCATCCCGTAAGGCAAGGCCGCTTTCCTTTATTGTCCCAAGACCCCGCCACCTGGCATCCCTTTTCTCAAAAACCCTTTGCATAAGAGCATATGCGTTTTGGTTCCCTTCCCATGTGACAACCCTTTCGTAGACATTTTCCACCCTTGCCTCCCCCTTAACCTTCTGGCGTACAAGGTGAAATACGCCTCTCAGGATATCTTCTGGCTCAAAGCCAGCTACCACGCATGGGATATCGAATTCCTGGCAGATTTTTTCATAGGCCCTTGCCCCAATTATGGCGCTTACGTGCCCTGGGCATAAGAGTCCGTCTATTCCAGGTTCCTGGCCACTGAAAAGGGCGTCAAGGGCGGGAGGCATTACCTTGTGAGTGGAGAAGACCGAGAAGTTCTGGATGTCTCTGGCATCTGCCTCCAGGATGGTTGCCGCAACTGTGGGAGCGGTTGTTTCAAAGCCAACCCCCAAAAAAACCACCTGTTTGTCAGGATTTTGCCTGGCAATTTCCAGGGCGCTTGCAGGCGAATAGACGATTTTCACCCTGGCCCCAGCCGCGCGCGCCTGGGCAAGGGATGTGCGTGAGCCTGGAACACGGACAAGGTCTCCAAAGGTTGCAACAATGACTTCTTCCTTTGAAGAAAATGCAATCATCCTGTCGATGTCTTCCTGGCTTGTCACGCAAACCGGGCAGCCTGGACCTGAGACTAGCTCCAGGGTCTTTGGTAGAAGGGAGCGCAGACCGTGTCTGAATATGGACATGGTATGGGTCCCGCAGACCTCCATGAACCTCTTGGGCCTTGTGGCAAGCTCACCTATGGCACTGGTAATATGGAGAATCTTTTCGGCACTTTTTTTGGATTCAGGCTGGTTTTTCATCCCCGGACCCCTTCGCCGCTTTGGCCATGTCTTTAAAAAGCTCAAGGCTCTTTTCGGCCTCATCCCTTGAAAGGGTATGTATTGCAAAGCCTGCATGGACTATTACAAAATCGCCAACCTCAGGCATGCGGTCAACTATGTCAAGGCGCACCTGCGCTCTTGTGCCCTGGGCCTCAACCTGAGCCAGTGGCGGGTCGAGAAAGTCACCGGGTGTTCCTGTTATATCCTTTACTTCCATGGGAATTGCCAGACACATAACCTGTTCTCCTGATGAAAAATTCCAAGAACCATGGTTAACCCTTTTGCATGATGTTCGCCGCCACGAAGGCCTGTCCCAGGCTGATTCCACCGTCATTTGAGGGCACATTCCTGTTAATATAGCACTTGATGCCCCTTTTTTCGAAGTGATCCAGAAAACCCTGGACCAGGACCCTGTTTTGCATGCAGCCTCCGCTTAGTACTACCTGGTCTATTCCTTCTTTTTTGCAGATGGCTTCAGAAATCCTTGAAAAACCCGCTAGCACCATGCAGTGAAAAAAAAGCGAAAAATCCCCCGGCCTTTTTGCTGCCTCATGTAACATATTTTGCCAAAGGGGCGCCCAGTTGAGCTCAAGGAGTCCCTCTTTTTCCCTAATGAACCTTTCATCATTGAGAAAGTGGTCAAAGGCGTCTGTCCTGTTTATGGATGTATCTCCGAGAATGTCTTCGCATAGGGCCTCAAGCTCCATGGCCGCCTGTGCCTCATAGCTGTTTTCAAGGCAAATGCCAGAAAGGGCCGCGGCTGCATCGAAGAGCCTTCCAAGGCTAGAGCTCAAGGGGCTGTTTACCTTCCTGATTATCATCTCCCTAACAAAGTCAAAGACGGCTTCCCCTTTATGGGCTTTTAGATGTGCCGGAAAGGTGGCTTCCCCCCCGTAGGACTTAAGCAGGGTTGACAGGGCAGCTCTCCACGGGCTCTTTGCACATGCGTCCCCTCCTGGAAGCCTGAAGGGCCTTAGCCTTCCCCTTCTTTCAAAACCTGTTTTGGTACAGATTAGCACCTCGCCGCCCCAGATGGTCCTGTCTGTTCCAAGGCCTGTCCCGTCAAGGCAGATGGCAACCACTGGCCCCTTTAGATGGTGTTCTGCCATTACGGAGGCGGCATGGGCAAAGTGGTGCTGGACCCTTATAACTGGAAGAGACGTCTCTAGCGCGTACCTTGTGCTTATATAGTCTGGGTGAAGGTCGCAGGCCACCACCCTCTGTTCCACTTCCAGGAGGCCTGAAAGATGCCTTATGTTTTCCCTGTAAAAGTCAAGGGTAGCCCTGGTTACAAGGTTTCCTATGTGCTGGCTGAGATAGGCCCGGCCTTCTTTTATGAGGCAAAAAGTGTTTTTGAGCTCAGCTCCTGCTGCCATGATGCCAGTGGCCTTTACAGGAAAGGGCAAGGGGGCAGGGGCATATCCCCTTGATCTTCTGATGAAATAGTGGCCTCCAGAAAAGGTCCTTAAAACGGAATCATCAACGCCTGTGAAAATGTCCCTGTTGTGCATCAAAAATCCGTCCACAAAGCCTGAAAGGCGTGAGAAGGCCTCGTCGTTTGACGTGCAAAGGGGTTCGTCCTTGGGGTTCCCGCTTGTCATCACAAGGGCCTCCGGGCAGCCCTCTATCCTTAGAAGGAGGTGATGAAGCGGGGTATAGGGAAGCATTACGCCAATATCCCCAATGCCCGGTGCAACAAGCCTTGAAACGCCGCTCTTTTCTTTCCTTTTCAAAAGCACGATGGGGGCTGTGAAGGAGGTGAGAAAGCCCCTTGCGTTTTCGTCTACTACGGCAAGCCCTTTTGCCGTCTTAATGTCCTGAATCATTATGGCAAGGGGTTTAAAGGGACGCCTCTTCCTCTTTCTAAGTACTGAGATGGCAACATCTGAAAAGGCGCTGCAGGCAAGGTGGAAGCCGCCAAGGCCTTTGATGGCAACGATCCCGTCTCTTTTTATGAGATCCGCGGCCCTTTCAAGGGGCTTGTCGAGATCCTTTTCCCCTGACGGATCCATGTAAAAGGGCCTTGGGCCACATTTCGGGCATGCGTTTGGCTGCGCGTGCAATCGCCTGTCCAAGGGGTCTTCGTATTCCTCCTGGCACCTTTTACACATGACAAAGGACTTCATGGAGGTAAGGGGCCTGTCGTAGGGAAGAGCCTTTATTATGGTGTATCTTGGGCCGCAGTTGGTACAGTTCGTAAATGCATATCCGTGGCGCCTGTCCGCAGGGTCAAGTATTTCATTCAGACAGTCCTTGCAGGTGGCAATGTCAGGGGAAACCTCAGTGGCAACCTTGCCGCCCTTGCTGCTCTTTACGATTCTAAAGTCCCTGAAATCTCCCAGGATGGCAGGCCTAATCTCAACAGAGTCTATTCGGGCAAGGGGTGGGCACCTTGAGGTAAGAAGGCTGGAAAAGGTCTCAATAGTGGGGCCTTTGGCCTTTAGTCTGACCACAACCCCCTTCTCATTGTTAGAGACCTCGCCCTTTAGTCCAAGCCCGGTCGCCAAGCGGTAGACGAAGGGCCTGAATCCGACGCCCTGGATGATTCCCCTTATTCTAATTTCAACGCCATGGCCATCCATACTTTCCATATTCACATGGGCCTGTTCCATTCTTCCTGGTCATTGGAATCCTGTTCCTCCATGTCGATCACATTTTTCTGGATAACACGGCGAAGCGGACACATTTCTTCCTCAACCTTTTCATGGATATCGGGCCAGATCTTTTCAACCGCCTTGGAAACCGTTGGAAATATGTTTTCTGGCCCTATCCTCATGTAGAGAGATGAACGTTCAAGCACCTCCAGTATCTGCTCCTTGAGACCGCTGAAATAGACCTGGTAACCAGCTGCCCTCAGCCTCTCCACCAGAAGCTCCAGGGCCTCCTCTCCCGATGCGTCTATGATGTTTATGCCATTACATTTAAAGATTATGGCCTTGAGCTCCGGCATTTCCCTTACAATTCTCAGTACCTCGTCTTCAAGGTACCCAATATTTGCAAAGAAAAAAGGTCCGTCGAATCGTATGATCGCCAGGTACCTGCACGTTTCCAGGCTGAATTTCCTGGCATTTCTGAAGTGGCCGTCTTTCCACAACGATAGAACCGCAATGGAAGGGCGCATGAGGCGATAAAAGAATACGCCCAGGCTGAGGATTACCCCCAGCATGACACCCTTGTCCAGGTGGGGTGCAAAGGCAAGGGTGGTAACAAAGGTCATGATGCAGATAATTCCGTCAGAGATAGATACCCTGAAGATATGTTTTACGCCCTTTACGTTTATGAGGCCCAGTACAGCCATCATTATCACTGCAGCCAGAACGCTTTGGGGCAGGTAATAAAGAAGCGGGGTGAGAAACAGCATGACTATGACCACCACCACAGAGGCAAATATGTTTGACATGCCCGTTTTTGCACCTGCCTGGAAGTTGACCGCAGAGCGAGAGAAGGAGCCAGAGACGGCATAACTCTGGAAAAAGGAGCCCGTCATGTTGGCAAGTCCCTGGCCCACCAGTTCCTGGTTGGGGTCGAGCCTCTGGCCCGATCTTGCCGCCATGACCTTGGCGATGGATATCGCCTCCATGAAGCCAACAAGGGAGATAACAAAGGCAGACAACAACAGTTTTCTGGCCACGTCCAGGTCCCAGTAGGGCATGGAAAAACCAGGCAGGCCCTTTGGCACGTGCCCCAGAACGTCACCTCCTCCCGAGAGCACCAGGCGCTTAAGGGAAAGGGGCGTATTCCCAACCCTTATTCTCCAAACATGCCAGTCTGTCCGGCCCCCGTAAGGAACTTTGTATCTTTTGTAGTACCGGACAGAGCCGTCTCTTTCTGTCACTTCCACAAATTCGTACTCCATGAGCTTTGCCCGCAGGTTTACCAGCTTTCTTTTTGCATCCGCAATGAACTCGTCTATAACCCCTGCCATGAGATGGAGAGAGAGGATCTGCCTGGGACCGATACTGGATATGGGAACCTGGGACTCCCGGCGGTTTTTTCCCTGGTTTTCTTCAATCAGGGACAAGGGTGTTAGCACCTTGCTGGGATGGCACCTGCTGCAAGGTTGACTTTTCCCCTGTTTAATTTTTTGTATCTCTGGTTTCAGAACGGAAAGGCTCTGGTTAAAGGCCTCGATGGTGGAAAGCTGCCTGTTAAATTCCCTTACGAGCCTGGGAAGCTCCGGGCAAACGATCTGTTTCGCGTTTACCAGCCTGTCCTGGCTATAGTTACATTTCCAGGAAATGAGGGTGGTTACGGCCACTGCAATTAGTACATACGGCAGCCTGGGATTGAGCCATCTGAGAAACAGCATTCCACCCAGCGCCCCGGCCCCCAAGGCAATTGTGGGCCAATAAACGTAATCAAGGGCCTGCTGGATGGTACGCCATACTGTTTCAAAATGGTGCGGGGCCTTTTCCACCGGAACTCCGAGAAATTTTCCAAGCTGGCTGGTGGCGATCACGATGGAAGCCGCATTGGTAAATCCGAGAAGCACTGGATGGGAAAGGAGATTTACCACCACGCCCAACCTTAAAATCCCCAGAGAAAACTGTATGCCACCAACGAGAAGCGCAAGAAGAACTGCATAGGCTATGTAGCCCTGACTTCCGGCAACAGCCATGGGTTCCAGGGCCGCCGCGGTCATCATGGAGACCACTGCAACAGGTCCTGTGGCAAGCTGCCTGCTTGAGCCGAATAGGGCCGCCACAATGGGCGGCAAGAAGGATGCGTACAGGCCGTAATAGGGAGGGAGGCCCGCAAGCTGGGCGTAGGCCATGGACTGGGGAATCAAGACCAAGGCCACGGTGAGTCCACCTATCAGGTCATGACGGAGCGTGTCGGTTTTGTATTTTGCCATCCACTCGATGGCTGGCAAGAACTGTCTCATGATCCCCTTTATCCGTGCAATTGGACTTGTATTTTTTTCAGCGTCAGAACTCATCTTGTTTCTGGACAGGCTGCAGGCAAGAAAATGTCCCGAGTGCCTGCAGCCTTCTGTCAAACTAAGCCGCTGACAGCAGATACATCGCAGAGTTCGCCGGTCCCAACCAGGCGAACTCTGGATGTCAGAATCTCAGCTATTTTTCAAAGGGTATCTTTTTCAGCTCTTCCACCGGGCACTCCAGGTCAGCCGGCATCATCTTGGAGCCGGAAAAAGCACCCGAGATGATGGCATCTGGCGCCTTGAAGTCGTTCCAGATAGCGATGTAAAGATGTACCATAATGAAAAAGATGAAGAACCAATTGAGAAGATAATGAATAAGGCGGGCCTGCTGGGGCGTTCCGAACAGTTCATGACCAAGCCTGGCTATGGTGGGCGCCTCGGGATAAAGCAGGTAAAGCCCGGTAAGGCCCATAACCACCCCGCAGATGAAAAGGATGAAATATATGGTGCCTGCCAGGACGGTGTGGCCCATGCGGCACTCATGTTCATCAGTAAGATATAGATAGAATCTGATGTTGTGCCGAAGTGATCTGAGATTTCTCCTGTTTATGGGCAGAAAATCCATGGGGCGCTCATACTGGTTTCCTGCAAAGAACAAATAAAATCTCACAGCCAAGGCGCAGAGAAAAAAATAGCCGGCACAAAAGTGCCAATATCTCAAGGTGGCCATGATGTACTGCGGTTTGAACTCTGCCCACTTGGTGGTTATAGGCGGATAATGGATATAGATGCCGGTAAGTATCAAGATGAATGTACTGAAGGCCAGGGTCCAGTGAAACAGCCTCAATGTTCCGCTCCAAACGAAGACCCTGTAATAAAGTCTCGGTTCTCTCCTTATCATGACATGCCCTCCTTGTCAGAGCACCTTTATCCTTGAGAATTCCCGCCTGTTTGGATCCAGCAGATGAACCGCACAGGCTATGCAGGGGTCAAAGGAATGAACAGTCCTCAGGACCTCCAGGGGCCTTTCAGGCTGCGCAATGGGATTGCCCATGAGAGAAGACTCATAGGGCCCCATGAAATCCTTTGAGCACCTGGGGCTCACGTTCCAGGTGGAAGGCACCACGCACTGGTAGTTCTTTATCCTCCCGTCCTGGATGACTACCCAGTGGGACAGTGAACCCCTTGGCGCTTCATGGAAACCAAACCCCCTTATCTCTCCTGCCGGGAACTCCGGGGGGTTCTTATAGGGATAGATCTCGAGATCTCCCATGCCGATATTCTTAGTGAGCAGTTCCAGGTGCTTAAGGCCGTAATCTGCGATCATGGCGGCCCTGATGGCACGGGCAAGATGCCTGCCCGGCGTGGACTGCAGGGCTTCCACTCCTATCTTCACACCTGCGATTTCAGAAACCTTTTTAAGGGCAAAATCCACCCACTGCCTGGTTGCCTTGTGTCCGCTTACGTAGCCAACCAGAACCGGGGCAAGGGGCCCTACCTGCATAGGCTGACCGTTGAAACGGGGCGCCTTGGCCCAGGAATATTTTCCATTTTCATTGAAATCCGTATAATCTGGCACGGTCTCCTCATTCCAGGGATGTCTGGTCCAGTCGCCCTTGTACCAGGAATGCACTATGGACTCGGCCACGTTGTCTCGGAAATACTTGTCATTAAAGGAAGTTATAGGAGTAAAATCCTTGAGATCCGCGCCGAATATGGTCCCCCCTGGCAGGTCAAAGGCCGTGCCCTTGGAATCGAGGGGCAGGTCCGGCACTGCAAGATAATTTGTTACTCCCCTTCCATATGCCAGCCAGTCCTTGTAGAGCGCACCTATGGCAATAACATCCGAAAGATAGACCTGCTGCACAAACTGTTTCACCTCTTGTAGGAGCTGCCTGGCCTGCATGAGTTTGTCCATGTTCAATGTGGCCAGATTGTCGAGGTTTATGGCAAGGGCAACCCCGCCGACTATTACGGTTTGTATGTGGGGGTTCTTGCCTCCGAATATGGCTGCGACCTGATCGGCCTTTCTCTGATAATCCAGGGCCTGAAGATAGTGGGAAACTGCCATGAGATTTGCTTCAGGCGGCAGCTTCATTGCAGGATGCCCCCAGTACCCGTTCTTGAAGGGGCCGAGCTGGCCGCTTTCCACCAGGGCCTTGAGCTTCGCCTTCACAGCCTCGAATCGGCTCTTTCCATTGTCAGGCCAATCGGAAAGGGATTGTGCAAGCCTTGCGGTCTTGGCAGGGTCTGCATCCAGGGCAGAGACCACGTCAACCCAGTCAAGGGCCGAAAGTTGATAAAAATGAACAATATGATCGTGCATGGCATGGGCGCACAGGATGATGTTCCTGACATACTGGGCATTTAGGGGCACCCCTATGCCAAGGGCATTTTCCACCGCCCTCACCGAGGCAATGGCGTGAACCGTAGTACAAACCCCGCATATCCTTTGGCAGAAAGCCCATGCATCCCTTGGATCCCTGCCCTTTAAAATTACCTCTATGCCCCGCCACATCTGGGGAGATGCCCATGCATTGGTGACACTGCCGCCGTCAACTTCCACGTCTATTCTCAAATGGCCTTCTATCCTGGTAATCGGATCAACAGTGATCTTGGTAGCCATTTTATCCTCCTATTTTTCTTCCTCTTTCTCTTTGCTGGTACACTTTATGGAAAAAAGCTTTTTGCCTATTCCCACCGCTGCATGCGCAGCTATCACGGCAGCAGCTCCTCCCACAGCCACCTTTCCAATTTCCTCGGCCTGCTCTCTTATCCCACCTCCAACGGGTATGTAGATTCCCGGCAGGTGTTTGTAAATCGGCATCATGGTGTCCCAAAAATGCGGTTCCGTACAGCCAATACAGCCGTGACCAGCCCCGACAGGCCATGCGCCGATGTTGCAGAAACGCTCCACTGAACAGTTGGAATAGGTAACCGGCCCCTTGCATCCTACCTTGTAAAGGCAGTAACCCTTTTTATGCCCCGGGTCGCCAAAGCGCTCCACGAATCGCCCCTCGTCGAAGTGCGGCCTTCGTTCACAGTGATCGTGTATCTTTCTGCCATAGGCGAACTTGGGCCTGCTGAGCTCGTCGAGTTCAGGAGGACGGCCGTATGTCAGTATCTGGACCACGGTGGCAAGAAAATTTTCCGGATTCGGGGGGCAGCCGGGGATGTTTATCACCGGTTTTCCCTTTACCAGGTCCTGAACGCCCACCGCCCCCGTAGGATTGGGTTTTGCAGCCTGGACACCGCCAAAGGCCCCGCAGGTGCCTATGGCAATGACGGTCTTGGCCTTGGATGCCACTTCGTCGAGTATTTCAACAGCTGTCCTGCCGCCAATCTTACAGTAAATACCTCCATCCTTGGTTGGGATGCCTCCTTCCACTACGCAAATGAATTTGCCGGCATTCTTGGTAATGGCATCATGCAGATTTTCTTCTGCCTGCTTGCCGGCAGCTGCCATGAGGGTCTCGTGGTAATCCAGGGAAATGAGGTCCAGGATGAGGGTAGCGATGTCGGGCCTTGCAGCCCTCAGCAGGGCCTCGGAACAGCCGGTGCACTCCTGGAAATGCAGCCAGACCACAGGCGGTCTCTTGGGAGACATGGCGGCTTCCACCATCTTCGGGACCACATCCGGGGAAAGCCCCAGGGCAGCTGCAGCCAGGGCACAGCCTTTCAGGAAGGTCCTCCGGCTAACTCCGCCTCCTGCAAAATCATTTATGTGATCTTTACTCGACATCTTGGGCCTCCTCTATTTAAAAAAAAATTCCGCCAGGAGAAAACGGAGTAATCCGTCCAGGTCCAGATGATGACAAAAACACATTGACAAATGCATCATCTGCCGCATCCTGGCCTAAATGCGTTGATGAGATTCCTGAGCTTTTTAAAAAGGGGGGATGAGAGGGTGGATGAACGTCTGCAGACAGATTTCTTAAGACATTGGCAGTGCCTGCCGTTGTGTCTTCACGGGACGGAAGATGCTGATGAAGAAAAACCGGCCTTGTGAAAGTCCTTTTCAACTCATCACCCACTCTTTAGACCGGGTTGGTCACGGGCATGATTAACAAGTCACAATCCGCCGCCCATGAAAGACCATAAGTTATAATAATAACTAATGAAATAGCTATATCATGATAGCACTGCATGATTTTATTGTCAATTGCCTCAATTTTGAACCTATGAAATTTTTTTAATCAAACAATCAAATTGGTGTAAACATCAGGGACAAGAGCCGGTCTTCAAAAAACCTTTCAGGCCCTCCTGCCTCCGTGGGGATACGCTTCCAGTTCCCACAATGGCGGCCCATCCCAGCTAACAGCAGGTTTCGTTTCATGTAGGATTTCAGCAATCTCCGGCAGATCCAGTTCCATCAGCTTTTCCCTGGTGGGGATACCGCTGTCTTCATTGTAGCCGTGCACCCGGTAATATTCCCGAAGCATCTGGCTGTGCTGCCTTCTTTCATGTTCTCCCTGCTCGGAATCCCGCACTTCAGGCTTCTGGGGTAAAGAATCGTGTACGGCACTTATGCCGTGGCGTACGTTGAAGGCACGCTCTGTTATGTAGATGCGTTCACCTGCCCTCATGACGTCATCTTCTGTGTAATAAATGCCTGTTGCGCTTGAAAGAAGCCTGGCCACACCGTCCAGCAGGGGATACTTCCAAACAAGGGGCACAGCGGCAACCCAGCTTGTCACAGCACCCTTGCACCTGCCAAGGGCATCGGTCACGGTGGTAACCCTTTCGCATACCGTGAGACAATTGACCACATCTGTTTCAACATCGGGGATATACCCCTGGCTTACGAGCCTCGTAAATATCTCCCCGTCATTCTCTCCATAGGCCCATGTCCTGCCCCTTAGATGATCGGCTCCCCTGGTTGAAGTGGCATGGGCCAGGGCCATGATGCCGGGAGGATGGACACCACGTGAAAGCCCCTTAACATGCCAGCAGAAATCAGGGGCACGGCCGCCTATGATCTTTGCCATGTTGTAAAGCCCTTCTGCAGCAACATTGCCGAACCCCTCCCGAAGGGCAATAAGGTGCACCAGCTCTATTTCGGCAGCCCCGTCCTCCCACTCAAGACTCAGTCCGCCGGTGTCTTCCCGGGAGAGGATGCCCCTGGAATAAAGGTCCTTTGCAAGGGCCACGGTATTACCCAGGGCTATAACGTCCATGCCGTACTTGTCTGCCAGATTTGAAAGGACCATTATGGCCTTGGGGTCAGAGACTCCGGCATTCAGGCCAAGGCAGTGTATGGATTCATATTCAAGGCCTGCATTTTCCTCACCCGTGTAAGGGCCATCTGGAATCACGTACCTGTTCTTGCATGCAACTGGACATCCGAAGCAGGCATACCGGCCGGATTCATAACGTTTCCAAGAATTCGGCAGAAGCTCGATAGGGATATCCTTCTCCTCAAGATAGCGCTGGTAGTGGCGGAACCCCGGCTGCCAGCTCAGTACCCCGATGTGTGTCCCGTATTTCCGCACAATGTTATGCTGAAAGTCATCTGTTATGAAAAATTTCCTGTCGGCATCCGAAAGGCGCTTGAATTCTTCCGGCCTTGAAAGGGCGGGTTTCATAGTGCCCCGGACAGCTATGGCCTTAAGACGTTTTGCACCCCATACCGCCCCGCTCCCCCTGGCAGCCGACGAGTGCTTATCAACCATGGTGGAAGCAAAACGAACCAGGTTTTCTCCTGCCTGGCCTATACAGGCGACTCTCACATCTTTGCCGTGAACCTCCTTCAGGGCATCTACTGTCTCCCAGGTGTTTTTCCCCCACAAAAAGGAAGCATCCTTCAGCTCAGCCTTTCCGTCCTCTATCCATAGGTATACCGGAGAGGAAGATGCGCCGCGGATCACTATCTGGTCCACACCTGCAAGCTTCAAAAAAGTGGGAAACATGCCGCCGGCACTGCCGTCACCCAGAATCCCGCTGTAAGGAGAAAAGGTGCTGACTTCGACTCGGCTTGACATGGCAAGCGGGGTCCCTGAAAGGACACCGGGCGCAATACACAGGACATTGTCAGGCCCCAGGGGATCGGTACCAGGCCCGACGTCTTTCATGAGAGTATAAGAATTGAGCCCTCTGCCTCCCAGAAACTTCTGGGCAGTGAGCCTGTCAAGCGGCTGCCACTCCACTTTTCCGGAAGTAAGATCAACCTCTAATATCTTTCCCTGCCAGCCCTTCATCTTCTCACCTCCTGCATCTTGCAGACCCTGACAAAAAGCCCTAGTGACCTATCCCACAAGGCCCTTTGCCTTGTCCATGAAAACTGCAGATAACTTAGGAGAAATCTGCCTGGCACTGCGACTAAAACCCAAACTGCACAACGCCTTTGCAAGACCTCGGTTATCATGGGCGGAAAGGCAATTGGCTGACAGTTGCGATTACGTCGGCCTTGCCATTACCCCCAACTTCTGAGCAGTAAGAGTTTGGGCATCAAAGTCCTTGATCAATCTATAATTGTATAATAAAAATTCCAAATAGTCTTTGTTGACTAATTTTCAGGAAAGGAAAACTTAATGTCTTTATTGAGGATTTCAACCGGGGTTCCCGGTATCGATGAAATTTTAAAGGGGGGACTGCTTCCTGCGTCAAGTTATCTGATAATTGGAAGTCCTGGTTCTGGAAAAACCATTTTTTCTTTACATTTTTTAAGAAAATGCCGCGATAACGGTGGCGAGTGTCTGTACCTTTCGCTGGCTGAGTCTGTTGATAGTGTAAGAAAGAACGCAAAAAGTTTTGGCTGGAAGCTTAAGGATATCAACCTGGTGGACTTGACCCTTTCCGGAAAGCCCAGTACCAACGGCGAGTATTCCATTTTTTCTCCAGGTGAGGTTGAGGCAGAAAATATCTGGAAGAATCTCTATGAATCCATAGAAAAACATAAACCCAAGGGGATTGTCATAGACTCTATGACCACCCTTAAATACCTGTCCACCAGCGAGTATCTCTACAGGAAGAATGTACAGGATCTCATCCTCAACCTTTCTAAAAGTGACTGCCTGTCCTATCTCATCTTCGAATCCTCAGAACTTGAAAAAGACAAATCCATCGCCACTATTGTTGATGGGATCCTCAGGTTTCGAAGGCAGATATCAAAGGAAAAACTAATTGAAATTCGCTCAATAGAAATCGAAAAATTCAGAGGCAGTGGTTACCTTTCTGGCCGCCATTCTCTTTCCATTTGTTCTTCAGGCATAAAGGTTTTCCCTCGGAAAATAGAAAAAATCAAACAGCCGGCCCACGTAGATAAGAAGGTAACCTCTGGAATCCCCCTTCTGGACCAGCTGACAAAAGGAGGATTCCAGGCTGGAACCTGCACCATGCTCACAGGCTGCTCTGGAGTGGGCAAATCGACCCTTGTTACACAGTTTCTTTGCCACAATGCCTCCCTTGGAGAAAGGGGGGTCATGTACTGTTTTGAGGAGGGGAAACAGTCAGTGCTTGATAGGTGTTCAGGGGTAAATATACCCCTTGAAAGGCAAGTTGATGATGGAAAGGTAATCCTAAGAGAAATTAACCCGCTTTCCATGAGTCCGGATGAATTCCTGAGAATTATCCGCAATGACGTTGAAACAGAACGTTGTAAAATCCTGGCCCTGGACAGCCTTAGGAGTTATGACCTGGCCATGGCGGAATATGGAAACGTCGTTGCAAATGTCCAGAACATACTTAATTACACCCGGGGGAGAGGGGTTAGTCTTTTTCTTGTAAACGAGATGCAGGGACTCTTGGGCCAAATCTCTCTTTCTGAAGAGGGGGTCAGTTACCTCACCGATAATGTTTTGCTGCTTCGTTATGCAGAATATAACGGCGAAATAATAAAGATCATAGCATGCCTTAAAAAAAGGCATGGCGATTTTGAAAGTGATCTACGAGAGATAAAGATAAGCGAACAGGGAATATTGATTGGCGAAAAACTCACCCGTATGAGAGGGGTGCTCTCAGGCATACCAAAGACAGAGGACCTGGGCAGAAAACCAGAACTCTAGTGGTGCGGTTATGTCTTCCTGCACCATTGCGATTTCCTTCAAAAGACCTGCCGACAGACGACTTGTAACGGAATTCCTATCTGCTCTGGGATACAAAATCCAGGATCTTTCAAGAGCCAACGGTGCCGACCTGGTACTCGTGGATTCGAAAAAGGCCAAGGAGTTCGGGGAAAAATTCTTTAAAGACCTCAAGGATGCTGACCCGGGGTTCCTGCCCATTATGGTGACCATTACAGCCCAGGACAAACCTGACAACTGGCTGAGCTCAGGAGTCATTGACGATTGCCTGCGTCTGCCCCTGACAAAATCCGAGCTCGAAAACAGGATAAAGGTGTTTTTGAGGATCCGAAGCCAAGCCAGGACCATCAAGCGTCGAGACACTGAAATCAGGGCTATCGTTGAGTCATCAAAGGATCATATATTCATGCTCAACAGTGAGGGAAAGTTTGTTTGGAGCAGCGGCAGTGTCAAATACCTTAATATTCAGGACTCCAATCACGTCATCGGAAAAACCCTAAAGCAACTGTTTCCGGCTGACATAGCGGAAAAATTTCATTTGGAAGCAAAGAAAGCACTTGAAAGCAATTCAGCACGCAGTTTTGATTTCACACTAAAGGCAGGCAGCGGTAAGCTCCATCAGCACGTCACATTGTTCCCCATTAATCTTCCCGGGGAGGAAGAAAGGATCGGAGGCAGCTGCAGAGACATTACGGAATTAGTCGAGAGCGAGCTTGAAAGGCGTCTCCTTGCCTCAGCCATGGAAGAGACTGCTGAGGGAATCATCATTACCAACAACATTCAAGAAATAGTAGTTGTTAACAAACGTTTTGAGAAGATGAGCGGCTACCGGCGCCAGGAGCTTTTAGGAAAGAACCCTTCGGTCTTTTGTGGATGTGGCTCTAAACTAGACGTATTTCAATCAAAGAATCCAGACTTGTCACCAATCCAAGTCTGGAGAGGGGACATGGTAGCCATAAAAAAAGACCAGTCGAAGCTGATGGTAGAAGCCACGGTGTCCGCTGTTTCGGATGGAAGAGAAGGAAATAGATATTTTGTTTACACCTTTAGGGACGTAACGGAAGAAAGGGGGTTTGAAAAAAGAAAGGAACAAGTCAAGCGCCTGGAGGCCATCGGCACCCTGGCTGGAGGGATTGCCCACGATTTTAACAACATCCTGACCCCCATCATGGGATATGCAGAAATAGCAAAGGGTGCAATTCCTCCAGGCGACAAACTCGAAAATTATATTGAGCAAATCATCCTGGCATCAAACAGGGCCAAGGAGCTTATCAAGCAAATACTCACCTTCAGCCGCCAGGCCAAGCGCAAAAGGGTCCCGTTGAATATTTACAGCATTGTAAATGAGGCTCTCAAGCTGATTCGGGCTGCCCTGCCCGCTGAAATTGTCATTAACCAACAAATTGACGGTGTGGATAAATACGTCCTTGCAGATCCTACCGAGATCCACCAAATCGTAATAAACCTTTGCACCAACGCTTGGCATGCAATGGTGGGAGGGGGGGTCCTTACTTGTTCATTGGAGGAGATATATGTAACCAGGGAACTTGCCCTTAACATTCACCATGAGATACGACCTGGTGCCTACATAAAGCTTTCGGTCGCAGACACAGGCCACGGAATCTCCGAAGAAATAATCAACAGGATATTTGAACCTTATTTTACTACCAAGGGAGAAGATAAGGGTACTGGTCTGGGACTATCTACAGTCCATGGAATAATAACCGATTATGGAGGATGCATAGGAGTTGAAAGCAAGCCTGGTGAGGGAACGGTCTTTGATGTCTATTTCCCCGTGTACGAAAGTGAAGAAAAGGCCTTTGACGAGGAAAAAAGAGTAGAAGGCGCCGGGCAGGGTGAGGGAATCCTTTTCGTGGACGATGAACCTACCATAGCAGAATTGGCCAAGATCTTTTTAGAAAAAAGGGGATATAGAGTGTCGCCTTTTTCCGAACCAGAAACTGCATTATCCACTTTCGAAAAGAATCCACATGCCTTTCATGTGGTGGTAACAGACATGAGCATGCCGGGGATTAACGGATTACAACTGGCAAGACGTGTCCGTATCCTGAGACCCGGCCTTCCCATAGTTATCTGCACTGGCTTTAGCGATAAAATTGATTCTTCAGAGATTAATGAAGCGGATGCCATAGAATTGGTGATAAAGCCGTTTACTGCAGCGGAATTGATAAGGGCAATAGAAAAGGCTTGCGGAATGTGTCAATGAAAATGAGACACCTGTATTCATAAATTAGAGAACAATTTTTTCACTATTGCCTGTGGACGTTTCGGCCATCCCTGGCCGAGCCTTGCAGAAAGCGGGCCGCCATGGCCCGCCCCTTCGGGCGCCTTTGCAGGCGTTTCTGCAAGGTCCAGGGAAGGCTTGTTTATCCATGCCGCTTCTGGTAGAGACATTGGACTTGGTATCCTGCCTTTGAAACGATTTGGGAATTTATCAAAAGCTGCCTTCAGAGTCCTTGATCTGTGTTCAAGGATTTCCTGTGCCTGGCCGTAATGAACCTGTTCAGGTGTCATTAGTCCAATGCCGGAATGTTTATGCTCCCTGTTGTACCAGGTGAAAAATGAACGACAAAATGTCCTGGCATCCTCTATGCAGCCAAAACGATCAGGGAATCCGGGACAGTATTTCATGGTCTTGAACTGAGACTCTGAATAAGGATTGTCATTACTTACATATGGCCGGCTATGGGTCTTGGTAACTCCAAGGTCGGCAAGAAGATTGGCTACAACCTTTGATTTCATGCTGCTGCCGCGATCTGCATGAAGGGTTAACTGCTTCTTGACAATATTTTGCTTGGCACATGTATCTTCAATCAGACGTTTGGCCAGGACTGCCTGTTCACGATGGGCCACCATCCATCCCACCACATAACGGCTGTATATGTCCAGAATGACGTATAGATAGAAATATGTCCACTTGGCAGGTCCCTTAAGCTTGGTGATATCCCAGGACCATAC
>JALVJO010000010.1 GCA_027028245.1 Deltaproteobacteria bacterium | reverse complement strand
GTAGGCGGTATTCATCCGGAACTGCCCTATTCGTATTACACGGACATGCTCAGGGCCATTAAGGATGTCCGCCCGGATATACATATTCAGGCCTTTACATGTGTTGAAATTGCCCATATCGCAAAGATGGGCGGCAAGAGCTGGGAAGAGGCCCTGAAGGATCTTGTGGATGCAGGTCTGGGCTCAATCCCCGGGGGCGGAGCAGAGGTTTTCAGTACCAGGATAAGGGAAAAACTCTGCCCTGAAAAACTGCCGGGTGAAAAATGGATAGACGTGGCCAAGACTGCCCACAAAATGGGCATAAAAAGTAATGCCACCATGCTTTACGGTCACATTGAGACATTAGAGGAAAGGATAGAGCATCTCGTGGCACTGAGAGAAGCCCAGGATGAGACTGGCGGCTTCATGTGCTTCATTCCCCTTGCCTTTCATCCCAGGAATACGGCCCTTGATCACGTGGCGCCCACCAGCGGCATCGACGACATCAAGAACATTGCTGTTTCACGCCTGATGCTGGATAATTTCCCGCACATCAAGGCCTACTGGATCATGCTTGGACACAAGATTGCGCAGCTTGCGCTCTCTTTTGGTGCAGATGACTTCGACGGTACGGTCATGGAGGAGAAGATTACCCATATGGCAGGTGCACAGACTGCAGAGGCCATGTCCAGCAAGGAAATAGAGCATCTGATCAGTGAGGCCGGCAGGGAGCCTGTTGAAAGAGACACCCTGTATAATGTCATATCAGACCAGGGAAGCAGTTTGAATGCTTGAGGCCGCTGAAGAGAAAATCCTTGAAGGAAAGCGTATCAATGCAGGGGAGGCCCTGTTGCTCCTCAAAGAGGAAGATATCCACCAGCTTGCCCTTTTGGCACAGAACGTAAGGTTTCAAAAAAATCCCCAGCCCATAGTAACCTATGTAATAGACCGCAATATCAACTATACCAACATCTGCATTTCCGGGTGTAAGTTTTGTGCCTATTACTGCTCTCCTGAAAACGGCAGCGGATACGTGCTGACCATGGAGGAACTGGGGAAAAAGATAGAAGAGACCAAGAAGCTGGGCGGAACACAGATACTTCTCCAGGGAGGACTGCATCCGGAGCTGCCGCTGGAGTTTTACGAGGACATGCTAAGATTCATAAAGGGTTTTGGAATTCACTGCCACGGCTTTTCTCCACCGGAAATTGTGCACTTTTCCAGTGTCTCAGGGCAGCCCATAAGGGAAGTACTTGAAAGGCTCATTGATGCTGGCCTTGATTCCATTCCCGGAGGCGGGGCAGAGATCCTGGTGGATGAGGTAAGGTCCAGGATTGCCCCCAGAAAGGCATCTGCTCAGGAGTGGCTGGAGGTTATGGAAACGGCCCATGAGCTGGGGCTCAGGACAACTGCCACAATGATGTTCGGCCATGTTGAGACCCCTGAACAGCGCATACAGCACCTCCAGGAGCTTCGAGACCTGCAGGACAGGACTGGAGGTTTTACCGCCTTTATTCCCTGGCCGTTTCAGCCCGGCAATACCGCTATTCACGTCATGCCTGCCACTGCCTTTGAATACCTGAGGATGCTTGCAATATCCAGGATATTTCTGGACAACTTTCAGAATATCCAGGCCTCGTGGGTCACCCAGGGCTACAAGGTAGCACAACTTGCACTATACTTTGGTGCCAACGATTTCGGCAGCACCATGATAGAAGAAAACGTGGTGGCAGCAGCAGGTGTAAGCCACAGGCTCTCGGAAGCCGAGATCAGAAAACACATTTCGGATGCCGGCTTTAAGCCGAGGCAGCGCCTCATGGACTACACACTTGTATAGGGAAATGGTAGCATTTCCAGTCTGTCCCCGGACGAGGAATGGCGAGGAATGGCAAGGAAGGGGTATTTCTTTCAAGGTTCACCAAGCCGCTGTGCAGATTTCAAATCCTTATCGAATACAGGCATCGCCAGTCTCAGTCGCTTGACTGCGGCTGAAGTTGGCTTCCTTGTGGTGAAACCTTTCAAGAACCACCCCTTCCTTGCCAGTGACACAAATGGGGGACAAACCGGGAATGCTTCCAGGAAAGTGCCGCCGCCGGGGATGCCTGGTCAGAAGGTTTTGTGGCAACATCTTTGATTCCTTTTCGTACCGAGACTTAAATGCATAAGTCAATATAATTCATGCCCGTTACCCTCCATCTTGCAAAATGGCTTGTGCCCGTCACCCTGCCTGTTATGGAAAACGCGGGAATTGCAGTGTCAGAAGGCAGGATAACCGCCCTTGATACCAAAAAGAACCTGTTGAAGCACTTTTCCGGGGGGGCTGAAATCGTCGACCACGGCGATTCCATCATCATGCCGGCCCTGGTAAATGCGCACTGCCACTTGGAGCTTTCTATTGCCCGCGGAAAGACCAGGGGAGGAAAGGGTTTTTATGCCTGGCTGAAGAGCATCATGAATTTCAGGCAGGAGAATACCCAGACCGACCAGTCTGCCTTTTACAGTGCTGCCCTGGATGCAGCAGGCGAGCTGCATCAAAACGGGACTGCCGTTATTGCAGATACAGGAAACACCGATACAGGACTTAAGGTTCTTTCAGGGCTCAGGGATAAAAAAATCCCCTGTTTTTTGGCCTTCAGGGAGATCATTCATCCTCTGCCCGGAGAAGCTGATCTGCCTGATCTTTCAGATTTTTCACCCGGAATATGCCATCAGGCAGCAATAAGCCCTCATTCAGTCTATACCTGCTCCAGGAAGGTACTTCTGGAGATAAAAAACTGGTGCCGCGCGCATTCCTTGCCCTTTTCCATTCACTGTGCGGAATCCCCGGAAGAGACGGAGTTTGTCAGAACCGGAGGCGGCCCACTGGCTGAAATACTCACTGAAAGGGGAAGGGATATTCCCTCCTTTTTCAGGATGTGCCGATCTCCTGTAATGCTCCTTGATGAAACCGGCATATTGGATTCATCCACCATTTGTGTCCACTGTGTATCTGTCACAGAAGAGGATCTTGAAATCCTTGCCGGATCAGGATGCAGCGTATGTCTTTGTCCCGGCAGCAACGAATTCATAGGGACAGGAACAGCTCCCATTGAAAGGATATTTTCTTCCATGTCCGACAGGGTCTGTCTCGGTACCGACAGCCTGGCAAGCAACACTCAGCTGTCAATCCTGGGCGAGATGAGAATGATCATGAAAAAGGCAGGCGGGGTCTCGCCTGAGCTCGTTCTCCGGGCAGCTACCATAAACGGGGCAGAAGCCCTGGGTTTTTCTGCCTTTACCGGCTCTATTGAGCCTGGCAAAAGGGCCTTCTTTCTTGTCCTGGAGGAGAGCGGCTGCAAAAGGGAAGAAATCCATGAATTCATCTGTTGCACCAAGGGTCCTTTTCCATTAAAGCTTGTCAGCAGCCAAGGTAGTGAAACCGCATCACAGGCGCGGTGAATGCATTTCATAGAGGGAAACTTGTACAGGCTGGGCATAGTAAATTTTATAAATACCGCACCGCTTCTGATTCCATTTCTCAAGATGGGAAATCTTGAAGAATGGCAGATAGTAGAAGACAACCCGGCTAATCTCAACAGGATGCTCAGGGCCGGGGAAATAGATGCAGGCCTTATTTCTTCTTTTTCATTCGGGGAAAATCACGAAGATTATCTTGTTCTGGACAACTACTGCATCAGTGCCACTGGTACGGTGGGAAGTGTTCTTCTCTTCAGCCGTGTGCCCATTTATGATCTTTCGTCTTCAAAGATCATCCTGACCCGCCAGTCTGAGACCTCCATAAACCTCCTTTTTATAATTTTGGAATATTTCAATGGTTTTGAACCTGTTTACAGGCCAGGGACCTTTGTTGATTTTGAAACAGACCAGGAGGCCGATGCATATCTTGCAATAGGTGATGAAGCGCTCAAACTCAGGAGATCGGCAGAAGACCTCTTTTCCTATGATCTGGCCTCCATGTGGTATGAGACAACCTCACTTCCCTTTGTGTTTGCGCTGTGGGCTGTGAGAAGGAAGTCGGGGCTGAGGAAAACCCGGGCCATAGCCAGCCTCAAAAGCAGGCTGGCCGCCTCCTATGATCAGGGTGTCAACAGCCTGGGTGAGATTGCAGGCATGGTCTGCAACAGGATACCAATGCCCCAGGGAGAGTGCCTTTCTTATCTCAAGGGCATAGAATTTGATCTTTCGACTCTCAAGATAAAAGGTCTGAAGCATTTTTTCAGGCTCCTGATGCAGATGGGGAAGATATCTTCAGAGCCCAGGATTGAGAAGATATAGTGCAGACAGGTAAACCCATGACACTTCCTGCTGAAGAGACAAAAAAAGAATTTGTTCAACAAAAATTTGCCTCGGTAACGCCCAAGTATGATTTTTTGAACAGTCTCCTCAGTCTCTACATAGACCGTTACTGGCGCGTCAGGACTGCTGCACTCCTTGACGGCAGGCCCGGCCCTGTGCTGGATTTGTGCGCAGGCACGCTTCCCCTTTCCAGGGAGGTGGTCAGGCGGAAGGAAAGAAAGGTCCTGGCCCTGGACTTTTGCTTTGACATGCTGGAGTACGGTAGAGAAAGGCTGGACAAGGCCGGAGAAAGGAAAAACATAATGCCTGTGTGCGGTGACGGAGAGGCCCTTCCCCTGCCAAGTGAAACCTTTACAGGTTTTACAGTGGCATTCGGGATAAGGAACCTGGCAAATCTTCCCAGGGGATTGGCCGAGGTACACAGGGTGTTGAGGCCCGGGGGAGTGGCTGCGGTTCTGGAGTTTTCACGTCCGTCCCTGCCTGTTTTTTCGCAGTTTTACAGGTTTTACCTTCACAGGGTGCTGCCGGTCCTTGCAGGCATGATATCAGGTGACAGGGAGGCCTACAAATACCTGGCAGATTCAATAGAAGGCTTCTACAGCCAGGAAGAGGTTTGCAGCATGATGAAGGATGCAGGATTTACAGACGTATCTTTTACGCCTTTGACTTTTGGTATCGTCACCTTGTATTCAGGGACAAAACAGTAAAAAAAAGAAAAGGTGCAAACCCGCTGGAAAATATTATGAAGACCAACCTATGGCAGATCACTGTCGCTACCGCCCTGGGTTCTTTTTTCATTCCGGACGTGGCCCAGGCCTTCCAGGAACACGGTGCCTATGAAGGCATGTATGTTCACCAGCTGGGCCATGTATGCTTCGGCGCTGCCATGGCCTGGCTTTTTTTCATGATCCGCCGCAGTTCCTTCTGGAAAAGGAGATGCTGGAAATCTGTTGCTGTGGGATCGGCCCTTCTGGCCCTCTGGAATGCGGTAACCTTTACCGGCCACGTGATTTCTCTCTACAGCCTGAGCAACTGCCCGACCTATCTTCCTGAAAATGCAGACATGAAATTCTGGATCTGGTATGCATGCAAGCTTGACAACCTGGTATGCGTGACCGCCATGTTTTTTTTCTATCTGGGGCTCAGGCAGCTTCTTGCCGGTTTGAAGGTCGAGGACAGAGAGGCCAGGGAGCCGGAAGGCTAGAAACATGTTTTCCATCTGTACGCCGATAGTAACAGTGGACGTAGGCGGCAGCATTGCCATGATCATTATATCAGTCTTGTGTTTTCGGGTCTCCAGGGAGATCTCAAGGGCAAGGCCTGAAAGCGTATTTTACAGCTATCTCAACTGGCTGGTTGCAGCCCTTCTGGCCTTTTCACTTTCCAGGCCTCTAGGCCATATTGTAAAGCACTTTCTGATTCATATCGGAAGGGCTGATTTATGGGCAGATCTTTCTCCTGTCAGCGGCTCTGTCAACACAGCGGTATTTTTTCTCATCACTTCCATTACCCTGTTTTTTCGAAAGATGCAGCGAATAATGGAAAGAATGGGGGAAGACAAGCAAAAGATAGAGCGCATTAGCAGGGAACTGCTTAATCTCAACCAGAACACGGAGATCCTGGTGTCCGAAAGGACCCGCGCAGAGCTTGCCTTGAACGTGGCACACGAAATCAGGAATCCTGTCATGGTAATAGGTGGCATGATTCGAAGGATTCTTGAAAAGTCTCCTTCCGAGCAGGACACGAAACAATATCTGAAATCCATACTCAATCAGGTCACCCGCCTTGAAAATATCGTCAGAAAATTCGAGACCATAAAGGGTGACCTCTCCTGGGCATTTACCAGGGAGGACTTGAACGGTATTGTGAGCTCATCTGTCAATATGATCCTTCCGGAGGCAAGACAAAAGGGCATAAGTATAGAGATAAAGACTGCCGACGAGCCGCTTTACGTAGAGGTAAATGCCAACCTCATAAAACTGAGCATAGTCCACTGTATAAGAAATGCCATTGAGGCAAGCGAGCC
>JALVJO010000009.1 GCA_027028245.1 Deltaproteobacteria bacterium | reverse complement strand
ACAGAGGGTGGAGCCTGTCGGCTATGGAGGTTAAACGGAGGAAAAGCAGACTTCCCTGCCGTTCCCGCGTGGTCTTTTGGCGTTCATCGTATGGCATGAAGGTGACGTTCCCCCGTTGGGATGAAAACCGGAATGTAAGCGGCAGACCGAATGTGACCCGGCTGGGAGCGTTCTTCAAGGGACGCCCGCCTGTCCGTTCAGGGCCCTTGAGATAATTCTTGACCTCTTGGTCATCAGGTGCTATCTGCAGACGAAAATCCTGCAGTTTCCGTCCTATGGCATTCATGGCCTGATCCCACTCTGTAAAACCCTGTTCTGAAAGTATCCAGGTAAAATTCGGCCCAAGATGAGGATGAGCAAATGCATTCGACGCTCTTTTCGTGTCAAAGGGGCCGAACCAGCGGCGGAACTGATTCATCGCATTTTCAAAACCATCGCGCCATTTTGCAGGGGAAGCAGCACTGGAGAGTAGAGGCAGTGCCTTTAATTCCGGAAAGGCGTCTCCCCCCTGCTCGCACTCCCAGCCTGTAAGCGCAAAAGATCCAAAACCGCGCCTGTTCCTGCTGCCGGCACCTCCTGCATGTGCCATGAGCCAGCATGAAGCGGCAATGGCCTGCCTCAGCTCTTCATTTTCCTGGTCTCGCACAACCACAAGGCGCAGATCAAATATCTCACCTGGTTTAAATGCTATCCTTTTGCCTCCGTCCATACCAAAGGGGTAACCCAGATATTTCAGGCCGTTCCGGGTCTTGAAGCCGCGGCCCTCGTCGAAACGGTGAAGGTCCAGATCCTGCCACCTTATCGTCTTCAGGGAATTTGCCACAGCCCTTAAAAGAAACGGAGATTGTCCCTCTCCCCTTGAACTGGAAGCTGAACCGTTATTTTGTAAAAATAGGTCTTCCCCTTGTCCTGTACCACCAAAAAATTTTGCCTCTTTTTCATAATAGTCAGCAGAGACGGCCCGGTACCAGAAACGGAGCAGGCCTTTAAAGGCAGGCGGCCTGAGTTCAGGTTTTTGAAAGGCGTTTCCCAGAAACAAAGGGGTCAGAATCTTGAATTTCAGCTTCAGGCTGATTGCCATGGACCTGCCTCCAAATCGTTTATAAGATTGTGCGTCTTGTCAGTAAATTTGCCATCCTTGTTTAACGCGGCGCCAGTAGGTTCGATTTTAAAGAGATCATATTGCGGCCCCTGTTCCAGGCTCCAGCCAGTGAAACGGACAAGCCGCATGGACCGACCTTCCGGAGGGACCAAAAGGTCGAGAAGATGATTTGTCATGTCCTCGTGATGACTGGAAATAAATACCTGACGCCGAGTGCGCCGGGCTTCGTGCCCGCCATAGGCCAACTGCCGCCACAGGATGGCCTCACGGGTGAGGTTTGACAGGTCGTAAGCAGTGGTAACATCGTCCAACAAAATTGTCCTGTGATGAAGCATGTGAGAAACAGCAAGATTCTGGGCCGCAAGAAGTGATACAGCCATCTGGGCCTTTTGCCCTGTAGAAAGGTGCCCAAGTCCCCTTTCATCATTGGTTAAGATGGTGTAGCCACGTCTCACTGTTGCGTTAGAGGTCGTTTGGTCGTATCCCTCCAGTTTCAGAGGCACGATGCCATCCACCAGGCTGAAACGGCGCAGCACCGTCTCAATGAGCCCTTTGAGTTTTTCCATTAGTGTTTCGTCAGGTCTTGTCACATTTTCAATGGCACCTGAAACCTGCTCAATGGCAGAAAAAACGGTATGGAACCGTTGCCTTACCTTCTCACGTAGCGGCTTTTCTTCCTCCCATGCCTGACGGTTTCTTATTTCCCACCAGGGTTTGCTAATATCCTGTAAGCATCTCTCCAATTGATTTTTTAATTTTCGTAAACGTTCCACTTCTTCAGATGCCATGCTGGCCTTAAGCCTTCTTTGAAGCTCAGCCTCTTTTTCCTTCAATTCCTGCAGCCTTTCCCGGGCCTTATTTCTTGGAGCCTGCCAATCATCCAAGAGTTGAGCGCATTTTTCAGCCTCCGTATCCTTCACGGCACCAAGTTCTTCCCGCAATCTTGTCAGATACCCGTCGGGCAAGGGGGCTTTTGCCCAACGGGAGATATTATTAGAAAGGGAT
>JALVJO010000008.1 GCA_027028245.1 Deltaproteobacteria bacterium | reverse complement strand
GGCTCCTTGACTGCCAGGATTATTTCGCTGTAGGAGGGCCTGCAGGAAAAGATATTGGCTTCCCTGCCAAGCTTCCATGGTGAATGGGCATCGGAATTTGATATGAGGGTATAGGAATCAAGGGCGGAAAGGCGCCAGTTCATCTGGGGGTCGGAGGAAAGCCCGGTTTCCAGGGCATGGATGTGGCAGGACTGTTCTTCAAAGCACTCTTCCAAGGTGTCAAAGCCTGATTTTGCACCAAAAAGGGAAAACCAGGGCGTCCAGATGTGGGCAGGAACCACCAGGCAGTCCGGATTGGCATCCATGACCAGTCTTACAAGCTCCTTTACCGGAAAGCCGAAAATCGGTCTTCCGTCTGAGCTTATGTTCCCTATCTTCTTGAGCCTTTCCTGTATGTCGGCAACAGTTTCCAGGTCAGGGGCAAAAAGAACCGTGTGGATTCGCCTGTTTCTGCCTCCCTGTGTAAAGATATTGGAGACCTCGGCCGTCAGGATGAACCTTGTACCCTCGGGGTCTTCCCGGCACACGTAGAGCCCTGAACCATCTGGAATGAGTTTTTTCTTAAGATCCCGCAGGTATCCAGGATGGGTAAAATCTCCAGTCCCCACCACCTTTATGCCCTTGAGCCTGGCGACCCTGCTTATGCCTTCTGGTTCCATGTCCTTGCTGGTGGCCCGGCTGTACTTGGAATGGATGTGAAAGTCGGCCAGAAAACAATGTTTATCCCATGGGGGCCACTTTTCTTTCATCATAATCTTGTCCTTTGAAGATAGTCGTTTTCTCCAGAGCGTTTATAAAACCCTTATCATAACCATGTTGAACATTTTATGCATGGCAGCATACAGCGGCCCGGATTTTGCTGTGATTAATCAACAAAGGGGCCCTAAACCCGGATATTTATTATGCCGGTTCATATTGACACGAAGCCCCAAGATGTCCATGCTTTTTCCAATATATGCAGGAACTTGTACTGCTACGGAAAAAATCAGTTGACATATTCGGGGAATGGGTGAAAACATATCTGGTTAGAATCCATTTTTCCAAGAGGAACAGATCTAAATGAGTGAACTTAAAAAGATATCCCCCTCCCGCAGGACTGAGCACATAGAGTATGCCATCAGGGACATCCTGCAGGAAGCCAACAGGCGGAAGGAGAGGGGAGGAGACCTTATATTTCTCAACATAGGGGACCCGGTGCTCTATGGTTTCAATACCCCGAGACACCTTATGGATGCAGCCTACGAGGCCATGCTCCAGAACCATACCAATTACAGTGCATCAGAAGGTGTTCCAGAGGCAGTTGATGCCATCAGGAACGAGGCCAGGGCCAAGGGGATTGAACCCTATGAGATCCTGATCACCACCGGTGCCAGTGAGGCAATTGACTTTGCACTATCGGCCCTGGTCAACAAGGGAGAAAATGTCCTGGTCCCATCCCCTGGTTATCCCCTTTACAGTGCCCTATTGAGCCGGCTCATAGGCGAGGCCAGGCCCTATCTGCTGGACGAGGAAAACGGCTGGCAGCCAGATATTGCCCATATGGAGTCCCAGATTGATGAAAAGACCAGGGCGATTGTGCTGATCAACCCCAATAATCCTACCGGGGCCGTTTACAGCAGGGACACCCTTCAGCAGGTCTTAGAGCTTGCCAGAAAGTATAATCTGCTCATAATGAGCGATGAAATCTATGAAAAGCTCATCCTGAACGGAAAGGAACACATCAGCATAGCTGCCCTTGACAGGGAGGCCCCCATTATAACCTTCAACGGTCTTTCAAAGAGCTATCTCGCCCCTGGTTTTCGTATAGGCTGGTCCATGGTAAGCGGTGCCCCTGAACTGGTGGAGGATTACACAGAGGCCATGAGAAAGCTGGCAAGGGCGAGGCTCTGTGCATGCCACCCCAAGCAGTTCGCAATACCGGTAGCATTAAACGGCAACCAGTCGCATCTGCAGGAGACAAGAAAAAGGCTCAGGAGCCGGAGAGATCTTACCGTGAACCGGCTCAATGCCATACCCGGGATATTCTGCCAGGAGCCCGAAGGGGCCTTCTATGCCTTCCCGCGAATAGAAAGGCCTGTGGATGACCAGGATTTTGTAAAAAAACTCATCAGGGACACAGGTGTAGTCGTGGTGCATGGAAGCGGCTTCGGCAGCCTGCCGGAGACTCCCCATTTCAGGCTGGTCTTCCTACCTGAAGAGTCTGTCCTGAACGAGGCCTACGACAGACTAGAAGACTTCATGAAAAAGAATTACTGAGCCACCTCAGGCGCATTTCTGCCAAATCAGCTCACTGGGCCTTGGCAGGTAGGGGCCTCATCAATATTCTTCCGGAGGTTCCATGGGGACTATCTTGTGCCTGTTCAGGATTTCAAGATATCTCCTGACCCTGGTGGAGTGCCACCTGGAAAGTGCCCTTGAAATGTTGCCTTCATCCATGAAATTCAGTTCACCTGAAATCTCGGTGAGTATCTCTATGAGGCTTATGAATTCTGCAACCAGCATAGAATAGAGGTTGCAAATATCCCTTTTTGTCCTGTAGGGGCCGTATGTCTCTGAAAGAAGGCTGTAGGAGCGCCGGCCGATCTGGATGAAATAGTCTATATCCACGGTGCGGCGGGTCAGATATTCAGGATAGAGGCCGGAAAATATAAGGGACAGGTCCCCTACGGCCTTGAGATCTCTGGCCCTTTCAAAGAGGTTTTTATGGAGGGCCTCCATTATCACGATCCCCAGGGGTTTTTCCTGAACAACCTCTGTATAGAAGAAGTCCCTGTTTTCAGAAAGGTGTTTTAGAAGATGAAGCAGGTACAGCTTTGAATGGGGGCTGACCTCTATGTTGAGCTTTTCCTGGGCAGCCTCTATCTCGTCTACGAAAAAGCCATCAAAGCGCTTGACAACATCCATGTATGCACCTCCTGCACGGCTTTCATTAAGGGCAGGCAATGGATTTCAAAAAGGTTCTGTGGATGCTTTCATCATGGAAACTGCCAACATGTAAGATGAACACCGAGGCGGAAAATTTCAACCCGGGATCATGCAGTTTAAGTGCATGATCTCAGGAACAAGACGGCTGTCCAGCCTTAGAGACAAAGAACAACGGTTTCGAAGCCTCATAGGCACTGACATGGTGCCGACTACATTTGGGCACTGAAGCAGACTGATTGTACAGGTGTCTACTGTCTCATCACCATGGCCATCTGTCTTGTAATGGTGACGATACCCTGGCCGACCGAAGGTGCTGGAACAAAGTCCCGCCGACCCGTAAGACAGTGGAAGGTGGGCTGGGGTATGAGCTGGGTCTCCCCGTATATGCGCCAGAGGGAATAGCCTTTTTTCACGTCCACCACCTTTACGTGAAGTGCAACCCAGCCTTCGGAGTCTCCCGAAGGTTCAATGACTGGAGGCATGGAGACCTCCAGGAGATAGTCAAAGCCCCTGTCCCTTGCCTGCTTGAGAATTTCATCGTCGCCGGGATTGTTGGTGGGAAAGAGTTCCAGGGTGTTGAAGACCCCTTCCTGCATGGTGATGGACCTTATGAGGTTTGTTACAGACTGTCCCCAGTGCTGCTCCTGGGAACCTGCCATGAAGACCGGAACCATGAGCGCCTTTGAAGCGGCCAAGTCCACGTGACCTCTGGGCATGATCACCACGTTTAGTTTGGGTACAGGCTTGAGGACCTGTCTGTCGTTAATGTCCGTGGTAAAAAACGCGCTGCTGCAAGCACTAAGACATGCTGCAAGCAGAAAAGGGATGAGGATTTTAAAACGTTTGTATGTCATAGGTGGTGGGAGGCGCCAGTGCGGTCTTTTCTGTTTTCGGTTTCCTGAGGAGCGCCTCTATGGATGCCGTCCTGGCAAGCTCTGTCATGGCAACGGAAACCACTGCCCTGGTTCTAAGATCTATCATCCTTACGTTTACTGCCACTGAAGAGGCACCCTTGCCATATGTGCCTGCAATAACTGCCCTGGCGTCCATATCCCTTGCAAGGCTTTTGGCATCACGGCTCAGTATAAGTTCACCGGTTCTAGGCTGCACGAATATTGCCCGGGCTGAACGTATGTCCCTGATTACGGCCCCCTGCCTGAAAAGTTCCGAGCTGACAGCCTCTGCCAGCAGCCTTCCGAACCTGGAAGAGGTATCCAGGTTGTCGATATCTGAGAAGCTTGTGACTATGCAAGGCCAGGCATGAAGATCTCCGTCTCTTAGATTCTGCCGTATCTGGAGGGCCAGGCCCTGGGCCACCTGAAAGATGGTAGGCATTATGTTGGCAGATGCAGTATTGGCCGGCAGGGCCGCACGGGAAAACCCGGGGTCCGGCATGGGTTCCCTGGAGGTACATCCCGCAGCCAGGAGCACTGCCTGGAGCACCACCAGGGCAAGTTTCAACAATCTGGATGTTGTGTTTTTCATGTCTCAATCTATTTATGTCAAGATTCTGACAGTATCTTGATGTCTGAAAGATGTCCCAGTTCCTTTACGGGAATCCTGACAGCCTGCCCGGAATCAGGCGTGGCACTCGGCCAGAGCATCTTGTCCAGGAAGGGATCCCTTCTGAGGATTTTAAGCCCGGAGGAGGCAACGAGATTGTTCTGGTTGGAGACGAGCCTGGCATTTACCAGTATAAACCGACCCCTTGTAACATAGGTGCCTGCCAGGATGTAGCTGGCCGAGGATTCCTGGGCTATTTCCTGGACCTCCCTTGAAAGGCCGTATTCGCCAAACTTCTGTTTTATCATTATGGATTCGGTCTTCCTGATCTCAACCACGTTGAAACCAGCCCTTTGGAGTTCTCCCATGAGCTGCTCTGCCACATATCGTCCAAAGGGACTTGTGCGGTAAAGATTATTGAGGTCAACAAAGGTGGCCACGGCAATGGGGCCTTCGGGACCGGGTTCAGCCCGGAAATTTTTCATCAGCTGGAGGGCCATTTCATGGATCTGCAGGTTGAAAAAGGAGGCCTCGTCCATTTTCTCAATCTCCATTTCCGGGACGGGTTCATCCTGTATTGCAGGAGCGTAAGCAGCGGCAGCCTTTGCAGGAGGTGCTGTCTTTGCGGGCGGCGCCTGCTCCTGGCCGGCCTGTTCAGTATTTTGTGCCGGCGGTGTATTCTGGGTGATGCCTGCCGGATTGTTGAGATTTATGACCACCGGCGGCTGGGGAGGAGGTGCCTTTGAACAGGCTCCTGCAAAACAGGCTGCAGCAGCCAGGGCCATTGCGCCGGCCAGCCTCGATACTAGTGCGCGTATTTTCATTTCAGTGTTCCTCCTTGAAATATGTTTCATCGATTTGGGTTCCATAGTCCTCCCTGAAGGCGGATGACCTTTGGGAGAATGATTTTATCCTGATGGCAGTATCTGCAGGCGGACACCCAAAGCCTTCAGGCCTTAGAAGGCTGAATATATAAGGGTCAGATTCAGTCTCTGCCGAGGCTGCTGCAAGGATGCTGTCGTCTGCTACCGCAATGAGTTTTGCATTTACTGTGATGGTTCCCTGATGAAAGAGATAGGTTCCCGCAAGTACTGCGCTGCAGTGAACCTTTGCTGCAAGATCCCTGGTTTCGTCAGAGAGTATGAAGGGCCCGGTATCCTCTTCAAGCTTGATTTTTTCTCCAGTCCTGGCTTCCAGGACCTTCCAGCCTGCCTGGATGAGAAGCCCCCTCAGCCTTTCCGGTACAAGCTGGCCGAACCTTGAAGTGCAGTGAAGCCGGCTCAGATCTACAAAATTTACCATCATTACAGGACCAGGCGCAGTCTTTTGATGGTGACTCGTGATGAGCTGAGCTGACAGCTCATGAAGAAGCTGATTAAAATGAAGTGAAGCCAGGTCCTGGGATGCAGATGCCCTGGCGGCAGGTGCAAAGAACACGAGGCACATCGCCATCACGAGGCACGTCCCCGTAATTTTTTCATAAAAGACAGACATCTTACTCGTTAAATGGTATGGGGCTGAAGACATGGGTGTCAGCCTCTTTTTCCTGGTAATTACCTTCTGCTGGTTTTTCCCTTACAACATTATATGTGACATACCCTGGACTGTTTTGAACTAGAACGTCTGGCGGGACGGCATAGCCGTAGGACTGTCCGTAATTGGTTTGTACCGGATACGGATATCTTATCTTTGGGATCTGATCTTGAGACTCGTCTTTTTTAACCGGTCCGTGGAGGGAGTGGAGCACTGCTTCTGGTATGGCTATTACCGATCTCAACAGCATGTGGAGCACCCCTTCCTGGGCCGAGGCATATGGGCAGGGGATAACTGCAAGCAAAAGTACAATAAGTGCTGCAAGGATAGTCTTTCTGGTTTTGAACATGGGCTCTGTTCCTCCTTAAACAGGTCAA
>JALVJO010000007.1:3873-6385 GCA_027028245.1 Deltaproteobacteria bacterium | reverse complement strand
ATCCATCCTTCTGTCCGGGGCAGAAGTTCCTTGTCGCCGAAGAAGTCTTCCCAAAGCTTATCCATTTCCTTTCTAAGTGTGGAAAGTTCATTCATTGGTTTCCAGGGTGTAAGTTCAAACATTTTTTTATACCTCCTTGCCTTCTTATTTGTTAAAAAAGATAAGCAGTTCAAAAAATGAGTCAACCAGGAGATAAATGGCAGACTTTGAATGCGGGCCCATAAATTACAAGACCAGGGAAGGTCTTCATATACTTCAGGGGATTCATCTCAGGCTCAGCTCCCCTGCCATGGTAGTCATCAACGGCCCTTCAGGATGCGGCAAATCCACGCTTCTAAGGGCAATAACAGGCCTCAACAATGCAGAAGTCGCCTTAAGGCGCCTTGACCAGGAAAGATTTGACGAAAGGACCCTGTCTGCCTGGAGGGCAAAGGTTACACTACTGCTCCAGGATGCCCCCTGCCTGGAAGGAAGCGTCCTGGAAAACCTGACCTTCCCCTTCGACTTCAAAAACTCTGGCGGCAGGATGTGTTCCGAAACCAGTATCAGCAACAGACTTGGGGAGGTTGACCTCGGCCACATACCCCTTGATGCAGATGTCAGGAGGCTGTCCGGGGGTGAAAGGCACAGGCTTGGCATCGTCAGGGGACTGCTCTGGGGGCCCAAGGTGCTGATTGCCGATGAGCCCCTTTCCGGCCTTGAACCTGAACTTGCGGATAAATGCTTCCATGTCTTGATGGACTATGCAAGAATGGAAAACGCTATAGTGATCTGTGTCCTGCATGAAGAAAGATTTGCCGGAAAGGCAGATCAGTGGCTGAAACTGGAAAATGGCACACTACATAGAATTAACCCCCTTTGATCTCTTTCTTGCCGTAGGCCTGATAATTATTGCCGCGGCCATTTCCGTTGCCCTGAAACTTGGAATTACAAGGTCCCTTTTTATGGCTTCTGCCAGGTGCATGCTCCAGCTCGGGGCCATGGGCCTGATACTGAAAAAGATCTTCCAGATAAATACACCCCTTCTGGTGCTGGGCTGGCTCATGATAATGCTGGTATTTGCCGGCAGGGAGGCTGTCAGAAGATCCAAGACCAAGTACAAGGGCATAAACCTTGACGCCCTTGCCACCATGACGGTATCCAGCCTGGTGGCAGGCGGACTGGTCACGCAGATGGTCATCAAGGTCAGTCCCTGGTATGACCCTCAGTATCTCATACCCATCTTCGGCATGGTATTTGGAAATTCCCTCAATGGTATCTGCCTGTGCCTTGACAGGCTGACTGAATATGTCAGGAGCAGGGGCAGGGAGATAGAACTGATGCTCGCCTTCGGTGCAACAAGATCAGAGGCCATGAGAAGAGGTGCCCGCCAGGCTGTGCGAACCGGGATGATCCCCATCATCAACAACATGACAGTGGCCGGAATCGTCTCCCTTCCGGGCATGATGACAGGACAGATTGTGGCAGGGGCAAGCCCCATGCAGGCCGTGGCATACCAGATCGTCATCATGTTCATGATCGCTGCTGCAAATGCCCTTGGCTCCATGTCCATAGCCACACTTGCCGGAAGACGGCTGGTTTCAAATTACGGCCTCCAGCTGCCTGAACACAAAAAATAATCTTTGGCTGCAATAAAAATGCACTTGCCTACTGGTGCCATGATACAAATTCCTCCAGGGGAACCCTTGTTGTCCTGAAATTGTTTACCCTGGCATCCCTGTCCTCGTAGCCCATGGACATGCCGCATACCAGGATAAAATCATCCGGGATTTCCAGGCATTTCTTGACAATCCTGGGGTAGCCTGCAAGGGATGCCTGGATGCAGGTGGCAAGACCTGCCTCTACTGCGGCAAGGGCAAGGGTCTGGATAAAGATACCCATGTCCATCAGAAAGCCTTTGCCCAGGGCCCTTGGCATGGAGAAAAAAAGGCCCACTGGTGCACCGAAAAACCTGTAATTCTCAAGCCATGCCTGCCGCCTTGCCTCTGCATCTCCCCTTTCGATTTCCATGGCGCTGTATAGGGCTATCCCGCACTGAAAACGCCTTTCCCTGTATGGATTTATCCAGGATTCAGGATAGTATTCAAACTCCGGACATTCTTCTGCGCCCTGCCTTCTTGCAGAAAGGATGGCTTCGGTGATCTCCTTCTTGGCCCTTCCTGCAGCAACGTCAACCCGCCACGGCTGGCAGTTGCCGCCTGAAGGAGCCCACCTGGCAATATCCAGCAGGCCTTCAACAACCTTCCTGGGAACAGGCCTGTCCTGGAATCTCCTGACAGATTTCCTGGTCCTGATAGCCTCTTCGGTGTTCATCTCTCACTCCTTTTTAAACTCCTGAGCAGCAAAGACCTTTCTTCAAAAACCGCAAACTCTGCTGCCCATTGATACATAACGGCCAACACATAAAAAAACTACTCCTTGCTACAGGCCCCACCCGGCCAGAGAAGCAAACAAAACAATTGTGTTTCAGCGGTCACTTTAATATATTTTCTAAAAAGAAAAGACCTTTCAT
>JALVJO010000007.1:0-3773 GCA_027028245.1 Deltaproteobacteria bacterium | reverse complement strand
CATGTTCATCGAAGATAGAAACTGACACAAAAACCCAAAAAGATACTGGAGGCATCCCTATGAAGAAAATATCTGTTCTCTTTGCCGCTTTTTTCCTTCTTTCATGTTCCAGCCCCTTTCTCAGGTGCTCCCTGGCCACTGATTATTCCACCCAGGCCGCCCTGGTAGACAAGGCCACCATTACCTTCAAAAGTTTTTTATCCGATCCCAACATGACCTGGTTCAAGGAGAACCTCTGCAGTGCAAAGGCCCTGCTGATCATCCCGCAGCTTCTAAAGGGTGCCTTTATATTCGGTGCCGAGGGCGGAACAGGGGTTCTTGTTGCCAAGGATGAGCACACGGGGCTCTGGAGCCAGCCTGCCTTTTACACCCTGGCCGCTGCCTCCTTCGGGCTCCAGGCCGGTGCCGAATCCTCAGCCATCATTCTCATGATAATGACGGATAAGGGCATGGACGCCCTTCTTTCCACATCTGTCAAGCTCGGCGGGGACATCAGTGTTGCCGCAGGGCCTTACGGGGCAGGTGCCAAGGCGGCCACAGTAGACGTATTGGCCTTTGCCAGGGCCAAGGGGATATTCGGCGGCATAAGTGTTGAAGGCTCGGTCATAACCCCCAGGGATTCCTACAACATCGCATATTACCAGAGAAACGTTAGACCAGTGGACATCATTATAAGAAGGAGCGTTTCAAACCCCCACTCCAAGGCACTGGTGGAAGCTGTCTCAAGGCCCTGCAGGCCCAAGCCAAAGTCTTCCCCTCCAGCAGGCGAAAAGTAGCATCACCTGTCAAGGAACTCAGGCAGCTGCTTCCTGCTTGAGTTCCTTGTCGTGCCTCAAGAACATCTGCCAGTACAAGAACCCGGACAGAATTATCATCAGGGGCACAAGAATTATCTCTGGAAATGCCCGATTTTCCGCGTTTATCAGGGAAAGGGCTGAAAGGATCAGGCAGAACTGGTAGCCAAGCCTCCTGAACCTCATGATCTCCCTCAACAGATACAGATTGACCGTGGGCACTACCAGGGCCAGGATCATCACCAGCCCGAACTGGCCGAAGGAAAGGGCAAAATAGAGTTTCTTGAGGGTTATTACCAGGAGTATTGCAAAAAGGGAGATGTTCAGAAAAAGATACCTGGCCTTGTCCCTGGGGTAGGGGGTATTTTTAAGGAAAAAATCAAGCTCACTGTCTTCCACCGTGCCCTTCAGCCGTTCTTTGATCTGCCTTTTGGAAAGCCCCTTTTCCAGGAGCTTTTCTATCCTTTCTTCAATATCTTTTGACATTCTGTATTCTTAACCTTCTATACCCTGATGACACCCTTTTCCCTCTGGTGATCCACAAACCCGTCCAGAAAGGTATAAAGGATGGAATGCATCTGGGAAAAATCCCGGCCTTCATCCAGGATGACCTCGGGCTTCTGGATGTAGTGGTCCTCTTCCCTCAGCTCATCCCCGCAGTTCTTGACCAGTGCCTCTATGCTCTGCCTGGTGGATTCAATGTGAAACTGCAGCCCCACCACCCTGTCGTCATAGACAAAGGCCTGGTTGGGGCAGGCCTCAGAGCTTGCAATGTGATAGCCCTCTGCAGGTATCTCAAAGGTATCCCCGTGCCAGTGAAAGGCATCAAATGTCCCGGGAAGCCCTTTGAAAATAGGCGAATTCCATCCTATGGGCGTAAGAGCCACCTGGAAGAATCCTATTTCCTTGAAACGGTTCTTTCTTACTGCAGCACCGAGGCTGTGAGCCAGAAGCTGGGCGCCGAGACAGATGCCCACAACCGGCTTGCCGCCCTGCACCGCTTCCTTTATGAACTGCTTTTCAGCCCCGAGCCAGGCATATTTTTCTTCGTCATGAACCCCCATGGGGCCGCCCATTATGATCAGCAGGTCAAAGCCGTCCGTTGACGGAAAGGCAGCTTCCTCGTAGAGCCTGGAATATGTTTCTTCATGGCCCCTGTCCCCTGCCCAGTCGTTTATCTTTGCAGGTGTTTCAAAGGGAACGTGCACGAGATAGTGAACCCTCATATCACCCCTCCTTTTTCCCCCTGGTGCCAGTTCTTGAAAAGGGCCTGCCTGCCCATGCTGACGCGTTCCAGGTAACACTTCCTGACCAGATTCACGTCAGCCACGTAGTGTTCAAGTTCCTGCATGGTCAGTGCCTGGTGGCCGTCGCAAAGTGCCATTTCGGGCCTTGGGTGAAATTCCACCAGTATCATATTGGCCCCGGCGATAATACCCTGGGCACTTACATGAAATATGTCCATGATCCCGTCGGGCGCCCTGTCCTTGCTGCCCACAGAATGGGTGGGATCTATGCACACAGGAAGCCTTGTGAGCCTTTTGACCACTGGGACGTGGGCGAAATCAACAAGATTCCTGTGGGGATCTCCAAGGCGTGACTGAACGCCCCTCAGGCAGAAGACGATGTTCCTGTTGCCCTCGCTTGCAATGTATTCGCAGGCATTAAGGGAGTCTTCCAGGCTGAGTCCCATGCCCCTCTTGTAGAGGACCGGGAATTCCTTCTGTGAGCCGGCCGCCTTAAGGAGCTCAAAATTCTGGGCGTTTCTCGTACCTATCTGGAGCATGACCCCTGTAGGTCTTCCTGCCTTTTCAAGTTCCTGGTAGATCTCTTCGATATGTATTTCCTTGAGCACTTCCATGGCAATGACCTTGATGCCGTATTTGCCGGCAAGCTCAAAGAGCCACGGAAGACATGACCGGCCATGTCCCTGGAAATCATAGGGGCTGGTCCTGGGCTTATAGACTCCCATCCTTGCAGTGACAAGCCCTACCCTCTGCATATTCCTGAACATGGTCTCTACATTATCAGGTGTATCCACGGCGCACGGGCCTGTAAAACAGTTGAAGGTCTCCTGGCTGAATTCCACGCCGTTATAGACGAATCCAAGCTCATCAAGCTGGCCCCCATGCCTGCCGATCTGCCTGTACTTGCTGGAGACCCTTACCACCTTTTCCACCCCAGGCATTCGTTCCAAGGTTTCTATGGGCACGTGGTGCGTGGGCCCTATGAGGTAGATTTCGTTTACCACCCGGCTGGCCCCGCGTATGCCTGCCGACCTGGTCTGTATATCCGGAAACTGTGCAAGATAGTCCAGTAACTGCTGAATTTCCTGTCCCGCCGGGTCCACATCCGGCTTCATTATGATTATCATGGTCTGACTGCTGTACCTCCGTTGAATTTACATCTTTCCAGCATGGGCTGGCCGAAAATTTCTTTCCCCATGCACTAAAAAGGTCTGCACTGGAACCAGTAAGCCGGTAAGTTTAACACTTTTCATGCAGCTTTCCATATAAAAAGTGGTGCTGCCATGGAAGACTTGTTGACACTGGGCACCTTCATCCTTATGTTTTTGATTAGTCAAAAGAGCTTACCATCTTCAAGGCTTCAAAAGCCTTTCCCAAAGGGGGCGACATGGCTTCGACGGGGGTATGGAAGCTCAAGTGGCGTGCCGGGGTCCGCGACCTCGTTAAAAACGCGGAAAAAACACAAACGCCGACTCTGAATACGAGTACGCACTGGCTGCTTAAGCAGCCACACCCTTACGGCCCTGCCTGTTGAGCCGTTAAGGGTGCCAAGCTAACAGGCTCGCCTGATCCGGGTACCTGCCCCGGTGAAGGTTAAACATTCTGCAGGTTAGCCTCAGACAGACCCTGCCCGGACGGGGCTGTCTTGGCGAAAATCAAAAGCCGGGCTACGCACGTAGAAGCTTGAGTGGAATGCTTCCGGACGCGGGTTCGATTCCCGCCGCCTCCACCA
>JALVJO010000006.1 GCA_027028245.1 Deltaproteobacteria bacterium | reverse complement strand
CTACAACAGGGCAGCCCGCATGATCGAGCAGATGGAAAAGGACGGTATAGTCACCCCTACCGACGGCATGGGAAGAAGACAGGTCATTGCAAGAAGCTATGACAACCTGTGAACTCCTGGCCCCTGCAGGAAGCCTTGAAAAACTGAAAATCGCCATACACTACGGGGCAGATGCGGTATACTTGGGAGGTAAGGACTTCAGCCTCAGGGCAAACGCCGGAAACTTCACAGAAGAAGAGATGGCAGAGGCTGTTTCCTATGCCAGAAGCCGAAACGTCAAAACATATGCTGCCCTGAACATCTTTGCCAAAAACCAAGATATCCCGGCAATTGAGTCCTATCTGGATTTTCTAAAAGGGATCTGGCCGGATGCACTCATCATCTCTGACCCCGGGCTCATCAGGCTTGCCCAAAAACGTGCCCCTGAAATCAGCCTTCACCTTTCGACCCAGGCCAATACCACCAACTATCAAAGCGTTCTGTTCTGGCAGGATAAAGGCATAAAGAGGGTAAATCTTGCCAGGGAGCTGGGCCTTGAAGAGATCAAAAATATCAGGAAAAAGACCGGCCTTGAACTTGAGGTGTTTGTCCACGGGGCCCTTTGCATCTCTTATTCCGGCAGGTGCATGCTGAGTCTTTATCTTACAGGAAGAAATGCCAACCAGGGAAACTGTGCGCATCCATGCAGGTATGCCTATCACTTGCAGGAGGAAAAAAGGCCGGGAGAATTCTTTCCGGTGGAAGAAGACGCCCGCGGCCTCTACATATTCAACAGCAAGGATCTGTGCCTGATCAAAAGGATCCCTGAACTCCTGGAAGCAGGCGTCGATTCCCTGAAGATAGAGGGCAGGATGAAGGGAATACTTTATCTTGCCACTGTGGTCAGGGCCTACAGGGCGGCCCTTGATGCCGCACTGGGAAGAAAAGGAGGAGAAGTATTTTCCATTGAAGATGCCTTGAAAGAACTTGCCGAAATAAGCTCAAGGCAGTATACGGAAAACTTTTTTTACACTCCTCCTGGAGAACAGGACATGCTCTATGGAGGTTCATCTGTACGCCAGCCCTTCATTCCTGCTGCAGTGGTCCTGAAGGGAGGCCCCAGGCCCATTCTTCGGGCAAATCACGTAATAAGGCCTGGAGAGGAATTCGAATACATGCACAGGTCCCTCAGACAGACCCGGTTTGAGGTAACCACACTTTTTGATGCAGAAACCGGTGTTCGGCTGGAAAAGACCATGGGGGGAGAGGTGGTCAGGATAGAATGCCGTCCCCGGATATCATTTGAGCCGTATGCCTTGGTGAGAAAAAGGAACTGCTGACCAACTCAAAGCCTCTTTTTAAGACAGCAGCCATTGAAGGACTACAATCTCCATATTGACCAGCCAGAGGAAGGATATCGTTATTCCGTAGACGCCATCCTCCTTGCAGAATTTGCAGCCCTGAAGGCCGGAGCAAAAGTGCTGGAGCTGGGCTCAGGGTGCGGGGTGATCTCCCTGATTCTGGCCAAACGTTTCCCAAAGTGCGCCATCTCTGCCCTAGAGATCCAGGATGATCTCTTCAAATTCCTTGAGCAGAACATAAAAACTAACAGCCTTTCGGACAGGATAATTCCTTTCCATCATGACATAAGGGAAATTAAGGGGCTTTTTCCAGCCGGCTCCTTTGAACACGTGATTACCAATCCGCCATTCAGGCATCCAGTCTCGGGAAGACTCTGCGTGAACGCCCAGGAGGCCCTGGCGCGCCATGAAATCCTGATTGATCTTACCGGCATTCTGGAAGCCTCTTCATGGGTACTTAAGCCTGGAGGCAGGTTTTCAATAATCTATCCTGCCGAGAGGCTGTCATATCTTTTAAACAGCATGACAGCAAAAAGGCTTGAGCCAAAGCGCCTTAAGTGTGTTCACCCCTCAGTAGACCGGCAGGCCCGCATGGTACTCGTGGAAGGTATAAAAAATGCCGGTATTGAACTTAGGATTGAGCCCCCTTTATTTCTTGAAGTACTCAAGTTGACTTAAAATAACCTGGTAAAAGTAAAGACAAATAATGCCATCCAACATAAAAGACTTTTTTAGCCATGGACCCACATGGACTTACATGGACAAATACCTTTAGTCATGCCCGACCTGGC
>JALVJO010000005.1 GCA_027028245.1 Deltaproteobacteria bacterium | reverse complement strand
AAAGACCCAAAGTGAAAAGGTTCACCTCTGGGTCGCCAGGGAGAAAATATATTTATTAAGAAAAAATTGGGAAATGACTAAGAATGTTCTCCTCAAAGACATGGACTCGGGCAATTTCTATTATTCTTTTCGTGCTTTTATGGACATCGACAAAAAAGAGATTATTCCCGTGCTAATTGGTAGACTAAATTCAAATGGTGACGCAGGTATGGCAGAAGCCTTTGTCAACTCGGGTCACTATAAACTTCGCGAAGCCGCCGAGCATTGGGCAGCGAGAAACGGATATATTATAATCTCTGTCCCCAAGTGAAGCAGGAAATAGATATATGAACATGATTTTACAACAGATATTTTCAATTCCGGTTGAAGAGGGGAAGTATCTTGTCTATGCCCCTTTGAAAAGGATAGCCTTTTTGGCCAATGCAGCGCTTGTAAATGCCATAGTGGAGAAATGCCGTGAGGGGGAAGGCTCTCTGTCAGGAAACACACAGGCCCCTGCACGTTCTGAAGATGGTCCGCAATCTTTCATGGATTTCTTGCGCAGTCTCAATTTCTTCCAACCTGATCCAGTTCCGGGGGATGCATGCCAGGCAAAGAGAGCCGAGTATGATGCCCTGATCCTTTTTCTGACCAATCAGTTTCTTTGTCCACCTTATGCCTTAAAAACCGCGGGGTCTGGGGCAGAGTTCCAGTTTCTAAGGGGTAAGGGAATATTATAATGGTGAATAAAACGAAAGAATTACCTTCAAGAAGGCTCAATCACCATATTTTAATTGTAAATTTTCCTGGTGAAATAAAGGTAGAAACAACACCCCCCAGGCCAGGAAGCAGTAGGCAAGATCTTGCCAAGCGGGGAATTGACCTTCCCCCGAAATTGTGGACAGTCCGAAAAGCTGCTACAACAACATCGGGAGGACTGACATGGTTTCGAAGAGAGGAACGTACACCCGTGAATTCAAGGTCGAGACGGTTAACCTGATAACCGGCAGCCACCAGTCTATTGCTGCGCTGGCCAGGGATCTAGATATCCACCCCACACGCTCTACAAGTGGATTCGTCAGTATAGGGAGAATCCCGTTGAGGCCTTTCCTGGCAAAGGAAAGCAGACCTCAGAAACTGGGGAAATTAGCCGTCTCAGGCGTGAAAACCAACGCCTGAAAATTAAGCGCGGGATTTTTAAAAAACAATGGCCATCTTCTCCAACGACCCAAAGTGATCTTTGGCTTTATGCAGAAACACCAAGCCGAATTTCCCATCGCGGTCATGTGTAATGTGCTGAACGTCTATAATGACCCCCAAAAACTGGACAGTCCGTTATGGTGCATTTAGGGTTCATCGTGAGCTTTAAAAGGGAGGCATTACACGATGGCTGTTATTCGAAAGAAACACGATGCGGCATTTAAGGCCAGGGTCGCACTTGAAGCTGTGCGAGGGGAAAAGACAGTTGCTCAGATTTCCAGCGACTACAAAGTCCATGGGAATCAGATCAGACAATGGAAAAAGAAATTGTTGGAAGAGTTACCGGGCATCTTTAAAGATCGGAGAAAGAAGTCAGACAAGGAAAATGAGGAACTTACTGCTGAGCTATACAGGCAGATCGGTCAGCTGAAAGTGGAGCTGGACTGGCTCAAAAAAAAATCTGCATTGCTCCGCTGATAAGAAACGTTCCATGATTGAACCCACTTCAGATATTCCTGTCAGCAGGCAATGTGAGCTTCTGGGGCTGTCACGGAGCAGCTACTACTATCAGCCTCGCCCTGTGAATAATTTCAATCTGGAACTTATGAGGCTGATTGATGAACAATATACGAAGACGCCTTTCTATGGAGTTCCCAGGATGACAGTATGGCTAAAAAGGCAGGGGTACGAGGTTAATCACAAAAGGGTTGCACGCCTGATGCGGTTAATGGGGCTTCAGGCTATCTATCCCACGCGGAAGACGAGCATTCCGTCTAAGGAGCACAAGATTTATCCTTATTTGCTGAGGGGCATAAAAATAGAGAGGCCGGATCAAGTCTGGTGTGCTGATATAACATATGTTCGGATGTATCGCGGTTTTATTTATCTGATAGCCATTATGGATTGGTTTTCGCGTTTTATCCTGGCCTGGGAAGTGTCTATAACAATGGACGTAGA
>JALVJO010000004.1 GCA_027028245.1 Deltaproteobacteria bacterium | reverse complement strand
TCTCTATCCTGCTGTTGGCATCTATACGCTGCCTGCCTGTATCCTGAACCACGCGATGCATGGCAAGGATAACCCCTTTTCCCCTGAAAAACGGGCACAGTACCCGGTATATGCGCGTCAGCCGGAACAGAATAACTGCATATCTTATTAGGGCATGTTTCATTCCTGATCAGGCATTGTTAATTGGAAAACCAAATTCTTTCTCAAAGATTTGAAGTGTATCATCACTGTCTCAAATCCTTTTAAGGAAAAGAAGCTCTGAATACAGATTGTCAATGAATTCTGCCGGCATGCTTCCAGATCGGTACAGGCGCGGGTAACGCAGCCTGTATGTGAAACACGGGAAGGGAATGGATTTGCCCATAAGCCGCCTGTCAACAACGGTACAAAGGGTACGGTTCAGGCCGAAAAAATGGCTTTGAATGAGGTTGAGATTTTTCTTGAAAAGTTCCAGGCTGCTGACATAGTAAACCTGAGTGAAATTAAGTGCCTTTTTCCTAACCTTGTTGAATATTATAAGACAGTAACCTTCTTCTTCATTCCTGCTCCTTATCGCCATGGACTGGCACCAATTGCTGTCATGGCCGCTTAGGATCTGCCTGTCTTCTGAATTCACAAGTTTCTGGATTTCTCCCGGATCATCAATGATTTCAAAACGCCGTGATTTCCAGCAGGGAAAGAGCACAGGCATCATGACTAAAGAAGAATCGAGCACCTTGAACCCAAACTGCCTCAATATGACAGATGCCTTTTCAGAGGGGGTGAGGCTTGTTACCGTTAAGGCTTCCTCCTTCAAAAATGGAAGAAGAAGAAGAAGGCTGTGCTGCCTGAATTCCTCCAGGACGTACCAGCTGAAAAGGTTGCAAAACGGAAATGACCTTCCGTCCCTGATCCGCTCATGAAAGAATCCCCCGAGAAAACCGACAGCCCTGCCGCTGTCAATGAGTACATGGCCGAAGTAATCATGTCTTTTCGACCATCTCGTGGAAAGAAGGTCCTGCCACCGATCCCTGTCCATTTCAGGTATGTCAAAATAACTGAGCAGGGGATAGATACTGTCAAAAAGCTCTATGGTGGCCTTTCTGACCTCTACCATCAGGCGGCGGCATTCCCCTTGCCGTTCTTCTCCCCGTGGGCCGGTCTCCTTCGGACCTTTTTGAACCGCTCATTCAGGGCAATGCCGTCCACAATATTTATTTTCACAGGGACCTTCCAGGGCTGCAGCCTCTGGTAACAGGCCTTTTTTATCCGAAGCACGCATTCCCTCGGGTCTTCATTTTTCACCAGGCTAATATCCGCACATACTATGTTGCCTGTAATATTGCTTTGCTCCCCGTAGACCACGACCTCTGCCACGTTATCAAGGGACTGGATAAAGTCTTCTATTTCGGTTGGAAAAACCTTTTCGCCGCCAACGTTTATAACATCGCAGTCACGACCGAATATCCTGAAATATTCCCCGTCCTGTTCCACCCTGTCCCCTGTAATGAACCATCCGTCTTCCGTAAAGGGGCTCGGTGCATTGAGATATCCCATCATTGCGGAATGAGCCTTTATCTGCAGCACTCCGTCCACCACCCTGGTATCAAAACCTTCTCCGCCAAGCTTTACCCAGAGGGAGTCAGAACTTCTGGATTTAGACCGCAGGGTACCCACCTCGGAAGTTCCGTATTTCTGAAGTATGGTTACTCCGGGGAACAGCTCTGCACATCTTTCAAGGGTGGACTGCAGCATAACCTCGGAGCCGTAAGCTATGTATTTAATAGATGAAAGATCGTATCTGGAATAGGCCTCGCTGAATATCAGAAGATTCAGAAATGTTGCAGAAACGGGCAGCACCTCAACCCTGTATTTCTCAACAGCCCTGCAGACCGTATCAGGTGAACGATCCGGCACTGTCACAAGACAGCTCTTATTGGACAGACAATAAAACAGGGTATCCAGACCGGCTATATGATCAAAGAGGAGGAAGGCAAGCGTGGTAAAATCGTGACGCCTGACCTGATATTTCCTCAAAAGACGAACCATATCATGCAAAACCGCCTTGCTCTTTCCTGTTGTGCCGGAAGAAAAGAGTACAAGCCCTGCATGTCCTCTTTTCCTGAGCTCCTGGTAGAGCTCATGATTTCCCTTAGGGCCGAGATCCTCAAAGGTGACTCGATCTTCTGGGTCAACTACCAGCAAGAGCTGTCCCCGGGAGGTCTCCATGTATTCTTCTTTCTCATGCAAAGAGGCGGAGGTAAGCGGCACTATGATGCACTGGCGATCTATCAGTGCCAGAAGAAGAGCGGTGGTCTCAGGAGTGAAATCTCCCTCAAGGACAGTCACTGTCCCCGGCCTGATATCCAGCTCCAGGAATCTTTTTTTCCAAAAAGTTATGCGTTCCAGGAGATGATCATAACTGAACGTCTGATCCTTCCATACCATTGCAGGGCGGCTGCCGGCTTCCTTGAACCGTTCCAACAGGAATTCAACGGACATTTTTCAAACCCCGCCGAGATAAAGCACCTGGCCTGTTATAAAGTCTGATTCCGGTTTGATGAAAAAATCAATCACATTCGATATATCTTCCATTTTACCGAATCTTCCTATGGCCTGCCTGGCCAGAAGTGCTTCTATTTTCTCCTTGGGGACCGATCTGATGAGGTCTGTCTTGACTGGAGTTGGTCCCACGGCATTTACCGTTATGCCAAAAGGTGCAAGTTCCCTTGCAAGAATCTCGGTGAGGGAAACTACTGCGGCCTTGGAAGCCGCATATACGGCCTCACCCTCGAGTTTCAAAGGTGTGGCCACTGTTGCAAAATTGATAATCCTGCCGAACCTTCCTTTCTGCATTAGTTTTGCAGCCTCCCTGCAGAAGATAAATGTACCTATTATGTTGGTATCCACTATCTTTCTGACTGAACGGCAGGGTGTAAGAAGGACGTGGTTCATGGATGCAACCCCGGCATTATTTATCAGGATATCAAGGCCGCCTTCTTCCTGCAAAATGGTACGAAACATCTGGACAGCCCTGCCCTCATCAGAGACGTCCAGGCAGAAGTGCCGATAGTTTTCCGCATGAAATTCAGTATCCTGCCGGCTGCAGCCGTAAACCCTGTGTCCTTTCGAGACATAGTACCGCGCAAGATATGCGCCTATTCCTTTTCGCGTACCTGTAATAAGTATGCGCCTGCGGCTCATGTTCTTCAGCGGGTTTCTTCAGCCAAAAGAGAGACAATATATTCCGCAAGGGAATCTATGGTGCGGAATGGACTGTTTCTCTGGGACATGGCCCTTTCATCCGCGATGGTAACAGGATGACCCACCATCTCGGCGATATTCCGTTCGGCAGATACCAAAAAGGTTACCAGGCCGATGGAATCAAGCTGTCCCCCGGCCCCGAACAGAACTGTTTCAGAGGATTTTTCCAGGGCCTGATCCGAGGGACGGATTTCGTTCAGCTCGTCAATGGCGGCAAATAGTGCATGGATGATCTTATTCTTGGCTGTCATATTGAAAAAAAGACTGAAATATTCTAAAGGAGAGGCTACCATTATAAAAATTTGAAGTCAATCATTGAAGACACGCAGGACATCGGGAACTACTGCATGCAGGGACAAGACATAAAAACAGATCAGTCTGTTTATACCGTGGCTGTCAATACCCAGTGGTGCAAACGCTGCGGAATATGTTCTGCTTTCTGCCCTGCAGGTGTATTTAAAACCGACGATTTCGGCCTCCCCTCCGCATCTGATGCACAAAAATGCACTGGCTGCATGATGTGCGTGGTCCTTTGCCCGGATTTCGCCATTGATGTTTCTCCCTTGTCAAAAGATGCTGCAGAACCAAAACCTGGAACTGGCTCAAGTCATGCTGCAACCCCACGCTAAGGGCTCTGTCACGCTCATGCAGGGCAACAGGGCATGTGCAGAGGCAGCACTTGCGGCCAATATGCGTTTTTTTGCCGGCTACCCCATAACGCCTTCTTCTGAAATAGCTGATTTTCTCTCCACGGCACTGCCTGAAAAAGGCGGCATTTTCATACAGATGGAAGATGAGATCGCCAGCATGGCAGCAGTAATTGGTGCATCCCTTGCCGGCGCAAAGGCCATGACTGCCACATCCGGTCCGGGATTTACTCTAATGCAGGAGCTCATAGGCTATGCTGCGCTTTGTGAAATACCCTGCGTCATAGTAAACGTGCAAAGAGGCGGGCCGTCTACGGGCCTTCCCACTTCCCCAGCACAGGGAGATGTCATGCAGTGCAAGTGGGGCTCCCATGGCGACTACCCGATAATAGTCCTTGCACCCTCTTCTGTCAGCGAGACATTTGATCTTACAATCCGTGCATTCAATCTTTCAGAAGCGCTCAGGACCCCTGTGATTCTGCTTTCCGATGAGATCGTAGGCCATCTGTATGAAAGAATTATGCTGCCCCAAAGGGATGATATAAGACTGGCTGCAAGGAGGGCTCCTTCCGAACCCATGCCTGGGAGCTACCGCCCCTATGCCGTACGAAATCCCCGGGAAGTGCCCATAATTCCCGACCTGGGAACGGGATTTCACTTCCATGCCACCGGCCTTATACACGACGAGGAAGGTTTTCCCACCCGCGATCCCCAACAGGCAGCTGCACTCATAACCAGGCTGCATGAAAAGATAAACTGCCGGAAACGGGAGATATGCCAGGTGGAAAAGCGCCGTGTTGACGATGCTGCCGTTCTACTCTGTTCCTTTGGTGCAACAGCCAGATCCTGCTTTCAGGTTGTAAAGGATGCCAGAGAGCAAGGGGAAAAAATCGGGGGCATAAATATCAAGACCCTTTGGCCCTTTCCTGACTTTGTTTTCCGTGAACTGCCTCCGGGGGTTGAAACTATTGTAGTATGTGAAATGAACCAGGGACAAATAATCGGAGAGGTTGAACGCGCGGTCTGCGGCCGCATCAAGGTAAAGGCCGTCAACGATTCCTCAGGAACCATGATGGCCCCGGGGGAGATAAGCAGTGCAGTTTTCAAGTCTTGACCAGCTTAAAGAAAGGCTTCGCCTTGACAGGCTGCCCCACCTGTGGTGTCCAGGATGCGGCAACGGCATAATAACCCAGGCCTTCCTGAGGGCGGTCATTTCCCTTGATATTGATCCAGACCGGCTGGTCATAGTCTCTGGAATAGGATGTTCCTCCAGGGTGGTGGAATATCTTGATTTCGATACTGTACACACGGCCCACGGCCGGGCAATTCCCCTGGCAACAGGCATAAAGCTGGCCAGGCCTTCCCTCAAGGCAGTGGTTTTGGCTGGAGACGGCGATATTGCGGCCATAGGAGGCAATCACTTCATTCACGCTGCACGGCGCAACATAGATATTACGGTTATCATTTTTAATAATTTCAATTACGGCATGACCGGAGGGCAGTATTCTCCGCTTACACCGCAAAATGAAAAGGCCGCCACGGCAATGAAGGGCCATGTGGAACCCCCCTTTGACATACACGATCTTGCCAGGGGCGCAGGTGCTACTTATATAGCCCGTTCTACTACCTGGCATGCCTTGAATCTTCCAGCCCTTATTGCCGGCGGCATGGAACACGAGGGATTCAGCGTAATAGAAGTTATTGCCGGCTGCCATGTGAACTACGGCAAGAGAAACCAGAGAGAAACTGCAGTGAAAATGCTTCAGTGGCAGAAGGAACATTTCCTTCCCCTTGACAGATTCAAGGTCTTAAACACCAGAGAAAAGAAGGGAAGGCTCCCCATAGGTCTTCTTTATTCTGAGTCAAGACCTGAGTTCACGGCCCATTACCGCCGGGTTTACAGAATGGGCCGGCAGGAAACATGACAAGCACGCCTTTATCAAAAAAACGCCTTGAGATCGTGGTAAGCGGTTCTGGCGGCCAGGGCAGCATACTGGCAGGCAGGCTGCTGGCAGAAACTGCTGCAGTATACGGCGGCATGCAGACCGCCCTTGTTCCCTGCTTCGGGCCGGAGGTGCGCGGGGGATTCTCCTCGGCTGAACTCATAATTGACTCCAATCAAATCGATTATCCGCGCATCACCAGCCCCGATATCTTGATAGCATTATCAAGGGACGCCATGAATAAATACGGCCCTGCCATGGGATCCAACGGGCTGGTCCTTGTAAATGAAACCTTTGTACAAAATATTTCTGGACGCTTTAAAAACGTATTTTCCGCCCCATTTACTGCCATTGCCATAAAGAAATTAAAGACCCCTTTGGTTGCCAACATGATTGCCCTGGGCGCGCTTGCGGCTGTAAGCGGCATTATTTCACCGGAATACTTAAAGCTTACCATTGAAAAACATGTTCCTGAAAAGGTTCTGAAAATAGACAAGATGGCAGTGGAAACGGGTTTTGAGATTGCAGTTTCGGCAGGACTTGCCTGGCAAGAAAATGTATTTCAGCAATAGCCCCATATTGTGCACTTCAAAC
>JALVJO010000003.1 GCA_027028245.1 Deltaproteobacteria bacterium | reverse complement strand
ATTCATGTGCCAGAACACAGGCAAGCTCGTTTTCCGAGTCTATTGCCTCAATAAGACCAGAATGAACGAATACCAGGCCGCCTGGCATTGCAAAGGCGTTAAGCGCAGGGTCATCAATGACAAAAAATCTGTAGTGGAAAAACTTGGCGGGTATCACATCCAGGATATTCTGGCCAATACGGTCCACGAATTCCTGCACCTCCGGATCATCCACCAGTTTTACCTGGGGAAGGACTGTTTTTATCAGTTTCTGGCCCATTTCCCGCTCTTCCGGGATGGAGATCATGGCAGAGGTCGAATGGGGATAGATCAGACCAGGGAGCAATACTACAGCCAACCACAGACAAGAAATATGCCTGGTGAAAACCTTATTGATGCAACTGGTCAAAAATTCCATAAATTTTCAAAAAAACACCTTGTTTAAGTGCATCCGAACGCCAAAACTTTACCACTACCCAGAAACAGATCAGGCGTCTTTTGAGCCTGCATACCTATTTCTTCCTTCGTTTCCTGTCCGTCTGCCTGGATCTTCCGACAGATTTTCCCTTTGGTCTCTTCCGGTTGCGACCAGCCTTGGGAAAAAGTTCCCCGAAGGCCGACCGCGATGGGAAAAAGGATCCTGGTTTTTTGAAGGTTTTGTCGACTGAACCAGCTTTTTCCAGACTTTTTTCTCTCAAAGGCGTATCTTTATGCGCTCTTGCTTCCGTTTCCTTGGGAATCTGAGGCAGAACCAGCCAATTTCTTCCTATTTTTTCACCCACCAGATATAGAGATGCTCCTGCGTATCGAAATTTCACTCCACCCTGACTGGCCTCCCTGGCATTAACCTTACATAATACAGGTTTGTTATGAAACCTCTTTCCGTACAGCACGGCTTCCCTTTTAGCGGAAAAAAGGGTTATCCAGCCGCTGGATCCTGCCGGACTGAGACCTGAGGCATCAGCATGGTGCAGTGCCCTGGGCCTCAATGGAATAAATAGCACTTCAGGAGGAGTGACGACCTTGTATTCAAAAATTCCCGGGGCCCGGAGCACGGGCAAGACCCTGACCCTGCCTTGGGAGACCTCAAAACCCTCCGGCCGAAAAAGCAGCAGGTGCTGCTCAATGGCCTTGGGAGTCAAGCCGGCAAACAATCCTTCTTCCATCAGGGCCTTATGTATGTCCTTGATCTTCACCCAACCAGATGGGTCGCCGACAAGCCTGAAGAGCGAGGGATTCCTTGCCAGCATATTGAAAAGTAGTTTGTTAAACTTGTTTCTCTGCCTTTTATCCATTCAACAGGCAGCCAAAAAGGCCTTTTGATTCCAGGAGATAATAGTAGGGATTGCGATTTGCAGCAAAATCAGTTCGCAGATCAAAAAGGATCTGATCAAGAATTTTCGCATCTAAATCGAATGTATCCTTGAAGGCATCTTTAACCCTGTGCATTTTTTGATCTTTTTTGCCTCTTGTTAATCCAGCATTAACCAGATCTCTTATTAATACAGCCAGCTCCAAAACGATCCGCTCATCAGCTGCCCTTTTCTCCAAGGTAAATCTTGATGGCCAAATAGCAAGTCTTATAAGTTCCGGCATATTCCAGTTTCTTGCAAGCTCAAATGCAAGGGTCTCAGTGGTATAACCTCCACTTGCCCTTTTAAAGGCTGCTTCGTCCAGGAAAGTACCTGCATTATCGAGACACGAAATAACAGTTTCCGGAATGGTGATAGACGATACCACCTGCCCGAGATTCCTGAACATGGAGACAACCGCCGCCCTTTCATGATCGATTCCCAGCTGCCTGGCAATCACGCCTGCAAGCTTTCCGCTGAGCACTCCAAGAGCCATGAAAAAAAGAGAGCAATCTTCCGGGCCCGGGCTCCTTGGTATCCTTGCAATGGGCGTTCTGGACACGGCTTTAACTATATTTTCAAGGCCCAAAAGCACCACCATATACTTTATGGATACCAGGTCCTTTCTTTGGACCGAAAAAAAGGCTGAATTCATGAGCCTGAAAAGCCTGAAAGAGAGCCCGTAATCTTCCGAAATAAGCCCTGCGATCTTATCAGCGCTGACGTATCGATCTCCGCAAAGGGCAATAACCGCACGCACTTTGCTGGGGCATGCAGGGATCCAGACATCTGCCGCCCTTGAAAGGAGTGTCTTTGCCCGAATTTTTCTAGGCTCG
>JALVJO010000002.1 GCA_027028245.1 Deltaproteobacteria bacterium | reverse complement strand
ATGGAGAAGCTTGAAAGGGATAAGCCCCTGGTCATGGTACTGGCACACCACGGCATCAAAGCTGCCCTGTGCTGCCTGGTAAAAGACCGTATCCGGAGGAAGAGGGCCTGAGACGCCAAGGCCTTTTAATCTTGCCGCCCTGCAGGCAGGTTCGATAATGTCGATTTCTTCCCTTCCAAACATCCCTTCTTCCCCTGCATGGGGATTGAGACCGCAGACAGCGATCCTTGGCCTTTCCAGGCCGAAATCAACCTCCATGGCCCTGCAGGTTGTTTCAATAGTCCTGAGCACCCGTTCTTTTGTCAGAAGAGCGGGAACCTTTGCCAGCGGCTCATGTATGGTGACAAGGGTGACACTGAGTTTCGTGCCTGACATCATCATGAGAAAGTCTTGGGTGCCGGTCTTTTCTGCCAGGATCTCGGTGTGACCCGGCCAGTTGAGACCTGCAAGCCTGAGTCCCGTCTTGCTTATGGGGGCTGTGACTATGCCCAAGACCAGCCCCTTGAGGCTGAGATCAATGGCCTTTTCCATGTAGGTGAAGGATGCCTTGCCGGTGTTTTCAGAAGGCCTTCCAATTGCAATTTTATCAACCGGAAGGGAGGTTACAGGGTAGACAAATATTTCAGAGGTGCGTTTTCCAGCTGGCAGAATCTTGCCCGGTTGCCACTTCCGGAAGATGAGATCTTTAAGGCCGAGCATTTTCCCGGCACGGCGCAGGATGCCGAGATCTCCGATTACCACAAAGGGCGGCAGCGCACTGGGCTTGCAGGCTGCCTTTAGTATGATTTCAGGTCCCACCCCTGCAGGACAGCCCATGGTAACTGCCAGGGGGACGAACTCAGAGGCCTTTTTTGTGTTCATCTGGCGGTTTTTTTATGATTTTTCTATTACGACCTCATCCCTTCCAGAGATCTCGTCAAGATAGACGTTTACATGCTCATTGCTGGAAGTAGAAAGGCTGATGCCGGTGAAATCGGGCTGAATAGGCAGTTCCCTCCTGCCGCGGTCCACCAGTACGGCAAGTTCTATCTTCCCGGGCCTTCCGTAGTCCGTCAGTGCGTCCAGGGCAGCCCTTATGGTTCTGCCGGTATAAATGACGTCATCCACCAGCACTATGGTTTTTCCGTCTATGGAAAAGGGGATATCCGTACTCCTTACGATGGGATGCTGGCTGAGGGTGCTCCAGTCATCTCTATAAAGGGTGATGTCCAGCACGCCCACATCTGGTGCAGTGCCCTCTATCTCCTTGATCTTTTTCTGCAGCCGAAATGCCAGGGGTACCCCGCCAGTCCTTATTCCCACAAGACAGAGGCTGCCTGTCCCCTTGTTCTTTTCCAGGATTTCATGGGCTATTCTGGCAAGTGTCCTGTCTATTTCCTTGGAATCCAAAAGGCGCCGTACTGTCTCAGTCATGTATAAACTCCAATATGCGATTTTAAGTACGTGTCACTAGTCCAGCATTCTTTATTAAAATCTTCCGCGGGGGTCTTAAACCCGGATTATGCACTTCAAATGCCTGAAAAAGTAATTTCATTGAATTATTGGATAGTTAGCATGTATTTGTTCCCGTTGTACCTTCACCCAAAAGGTGAAGTTCAGTCCGTGATAAATCCTCAGGCATTTGAAGCCGCTAGGGGCTCGCAATTTTACCGAATTTGTTTTGTTGTCAGTTACTTGAAGTACCAAAGTACGTCTGCGCCTCCTCCGCCTCACATCTTCGGCAAACTTTCGAGCTGCATGATCCGGGTTAAAGACTATCCGCTTCTTGGAATGGTAAGTACCTGGCCTATAAAAAGGCAGTTTGACGAAAGCTTGTTCACCCTACGGAGCCTTGAGACAGACACGTTATATCTTCTGGCTATTTCCCAAAGAGTATCGCCCCGCTTCACCACATATGTCCTGGACCTGGACTTCTTGCTCCTGCTGCGTGATGCATACCGTGATGATACTGAGGGTATCTTAAGTACCTGGCCTATTCTTATCTTGCTGCCCTTCAGCCTGTTTGCCTTCTTAATGGCCTTTATGGATGTGTGATATCTTTTGGCAATAAGCGACAGGGTCTCGCCCCTTCGCACCTTGTGGCGTACGGTATAGGTGCGCCTGGTGCGTTTTCTCGGGCGGTACTTGCGTTTAGGCGGAGTCCATTTTGGAATTTCATCCAGTCTGGCCA
>JALVJO010000001.1 GCA_027028245.1 Deltaproteobacteria bacterium | reverse complement strand
GCAAAAGGGAACCGTCTGAAAAGGACCACAAGCTCATGTGGAAGTATGCCTATAAGCTCGTGAAGCAATTTGAGGCACTGACCCGGGAATACGGAGGAAAAAGATGCAGAGATATTGCAAGGATAGATTGGCGTGACAGGCAGCAGGTCAAGACCTACTACAGCGATGGTCCTGACAGCAGGAGGAGGGAATGTCTCAAGGTTATCGGCGCCACAGCGGAGATTCTGGGAGGTATACTGGAGGAGATAGCCCAAAAGTCCTGAAAGAATCTTGTTTGAGAAGGTTCTCCAGCCTGGAGGTTGGTAAAGTATTTGCCATGGAAAGCTTAAGCCTGCGGCATGTTTTCAGGTGAAATTGCATTTTGAGGAGGAATAAAGATGGCAACCGAAGAACTTTTGCCAGAGGGAGACAGGCTGAGGAAGGCAGTTAAGTGGCTTTCGACAATGGTCAAGGAGCACCCTGAAAAATCCAGGAAGGAAATAATCCTGGAGGCAGAGGTAAGATTTGATCTTTCTCCAAAGGAGTGTGAATTTCTTCAGAAAAGGTTTCTGTAGAATATTTACGTGTTGATGTTTTCAGGTTTGCGGCCATGATAGTCTATGACCTTGGATGCGAAAACGGCCATGTCTTCGAGGCATGGTTCAAGGACAGGAGGAAGTTCGAGGAACAGAAGGAACTGGGAATGCTGGAGTGTCCTGTCTGCGGAAGCACCAGGGTCAGAAAGATGCTCTCACCGGTGAACCTTAAAAGAACAGCAGGGGGTGATTCGCCGGTACCGCAGGAGGCACTGCTTGCTGCAGTCCATAGCATTTACGATAATATTGTAAAGAACAGTGAAGATGTGGGGCCCCGTTTTACTTCAGAGGCACTTAAGATGCACTACGGCGTAAAGGAACAGCGCAGTATACGTGGGGTTGCAACAGAGGAAGAAGAGAAGATACTAAAGGATGAGGGAGTCGATTTTTTCAGGATCCCGGTTCCACCCAAAAAAGACGACAAGGAAAACTGAGGCATGGACATTCAGGAACACGGCAGCAATACCTTTTCTCCAGGTCCGTCCCAGCAGGTTCAGCCCGGTAAAAAGGCAGTTGAATCAGGCTGCGTTGTGATAATGGACTACGTGGTCAGGCTGATGACTGGAAAGGTAGTGGATTCATCAGAAAAAAGCGGAGGGCCTGCAAGCTTTGTCTGCGGCAACGGCAGTTTTCCGCGGCCTGTAGAAGAAGGGATAGTTGGTCTTGCACCCGGAGATTCCAAGGTGATAACGGTGCATCCCTTCTATGCCTATGGTCTCTATGATCCCAAGAAACAGATGCTCGTGGCTTCTGAAAGGATAGCTGGTCCGGTTGAGACAGGCAAGGTTATAAAGGTCCCTGACGAATTGGGCATTACCAGGCCTGCAGTCATCAGAGATGTGTGGAAGGGTGCCATCATGGTTGACTTCAACCATCCCCTGGCCGGCCAGGTATTAAAATTCGAGGTGTCCATCAGGGAAGTAAGGCCTGCTCCCATCCAGAAAGACGAGTCTTCTCAGGTGCCGCAGCCTTGACCAAGGATTTCCCATGTATCAGTAGTATCAAAGCACTGCTTGGAGAGCAATTTTTCCACATAATATTTGGAATTTTTGTAATCCCCCTGCTATCTTCCCCCTCATCTTTAATTTCTTACTGTTGATGTGCTGAAGGAATTTTAATCTATGAAGATCATGATGGAAAAGGCCGTAAAGGAAGCAGGTTTGGAGGATATCTATCAAAAGGTGCTGGAGGGAAAGAGACTTTCCGCACAAGACGGGCTCAGACTTTACAAGACCCATGCACTGCCGGCTTTGGGGTTTCTGGCAAACATCGTCAGGGAGAGGTTCAACGGCAATAAGGCCTATTATATCTACAACCAGCACGTAAACTATTCAAATGTGTGCACTAACCTATGCAAGTTCTGCGCCTTTGGGAAAGAAAACGGCCATGAAAAGGCCTACTGTATGTCCATAGAAGAAATTGCACAAAAGATCAGGGAGCGACTGGACGAGCCCATTCGGGAGGTTCACGTAGTAGGCGGTATTCATCCGGAACTGCCCTATTCGTATTACACGGACATGCTCAGGGCCATTAAGGATGTCCGCCCGGATATACATATTCAGGCCTTTACATGTGTTGAAATTGCCCATATCGCAAAGA